>CAZWQJ010000035.1:0-17420 GCA_964635825.1 uncultured Victivallales bacterium
TTGCGACACGGCAGCGCACGCAGTTTGTGAACATCACCCGCGAGGTGGCGGAGGGTGCCCGCCAGCTCGGGGTCGCCAATGGGGTGCTTACCGTGTTTGTACCGCACACCACGGCTGGCATTACCATCAATGATTAGCGGTTGTATGCGTAGCGACATACACCCAATGTGGCAGAAATGACCATCAATGAAAATGCGGACCCGGACGTGGTGGCGGACATGACGCAGGCGCTGGAGCGCATGGTGCCCTGGGAGGCGGGGTACGCGCACGACGAAGGCAACGCCGCCGCCCACGTCAAGGCCAGCCTCATGGGGTCCTCTGTCCGGGTCCTGGCCCGAATGTTGCACGAGCCCTCGTGCAACATTCGCCCGTAGGGCCGAAGCAGAGGCGCTTCGCGCCACGCTTCGGGGCCGCCCCGAACCGACGAAACGTCTGGTTCGGCCTGCCAGCCAACGCCTACCCTCGGCGTTGGCTGGCAGGCGCATGTTGCACCAGCGCGCTTGCGCTGGTGCAACATGCGGGCTGGTTCGCGACGGCGCCCTGCAACTGGGAATCTGGCAAGCCATCTACTTCAGCGAATTCGATGGCCCGCGCACCAGGACGGTGTGGATGATGTGAGGGAGTGTGGTGAACGCGGAGGTCGGAACGCGGAGCGCGGAAAAGGAACGAAAAATGGGGGATGCGATGGCTACACGCAGCGATTTGCAGGCACGCACCAAGGCGTTTGCAGTCCGGGTCATCAGGTTGGTTGAAGCGCTTCCCAACACGCTGACAGCCCGTGTCATTGGCAAACAGATTCTGCGATCCGGCACAAGCGTGGGTGCAAACTACCGCGCTGCACATCGCGCGAAGTCCAATGCGGATTTCATCAGTAAGATGGGGACCGTGGAGGAAGAGCTTGATGAAACCGCGTACTGGATGGAATTGATGGTGGAGGTTGACCTGGTTCCGCAGAAACGGCTCGCCGCCCTATTGGGGGAGGCGGACGAATTGCTCGCGATCATGGTGGCCTCCATTAAGACGGCCAAGAAGCGCCGATGAGGTCACGTCGACCGGTCAGTTCTCTACCCGTGAACGCTGCGCAGCATTCCTCCGCGCTCCGCGCTCTTCTTCTCGGTCCCCCTTTGGAAAAAGGGCGTGAGCGTCGTGGCGGTTCGTGTTACGGTCCGCAGCCAACCACAGGACATTGCCCGCCACCTGGCCGGGGAGAAAGGGACTGCCGCATCATGACGCTGAGTGTGAACGGACAGACGATTCCGCCGGAAGCGATCGAGTACGAGTTGGGCCGCCTGGTGCGGTTCTACGCCGAACACATGTCGGAAGCGCAAATCCGGAGTCAGCTCCCGGCGCTTCAGAAGAAGGCGCGCGAACAGGCCGTCGGCGCCAAGCTGCTGCTGGACGAGGCCGCGCGCCTGGATATCCGCGTGCCGGACGATGATGTGGCGGAGAAGCTTGCGGAGGTGGTGGCCAGCACCGGTGGCCCCGCGGAATTTCAGCGCGTGCTGAAGGCCCAGAACATGACCGAAGCGATGGTGCGCGACGGCATCGCCCAGGGCCGCAAGGTGGACCTGTTGATTGAGCGCCAGGCGCAGGGCATTTCGGATCCGACCGAGGCGCAGATGCATGAGCACTTCGCCAGCCACACGGACGAGTACTCGAAGCCCGAGCGCGCGGCCGCCTCTCATATCCTGGTGGCGGCGGAGGCCGGCGACGCGGCCAAGCGCGCGGCGGCCAAGGTGAAGATTGCGGAGCTCCGCCAGCAAATCGAGAAGGGCGGGGATTTTGCCGCGCTGGCGGCCGAGCACTCGGATTGCCCGAGCGGCGAGAAGTCCGGCGGCAGCCTGGGCTGGTTCAGCCGCGGCATGATGGTGCCCGAATTCGATGCGGCTGTCTTTTTCATGGAAGTCGGGGCCCTGAGCGAAATCATCGAAACGTCGTTCGGGTTCCATATCATCCGCAAAACCGACAAGGAAGATGGCGGCCCGGTGGAGTACGATGAGGTGCGCGACAAGGTCCGCGATTTCCTGCGCCACGTCGCCCGCGGGCAGGCGGTGTCGGCGTATGTCGCGGAGCTGCGTGCCAAGTCCGTGATCGTGGATAACTGAGAGCCCCGCACGCCCGGCCCGTTGTGGGCGCGTGGCACGCGGCTCTGCTTGCCGCGCATCCCGCCGGATGCAAGACTAACTGGGTAAGTGCTCGCCAGTTTGACTGGCACCGGTCGGTGTGATCTGGGAAAATCCTCGCAGGTGAACCATGGGCATGTTCGATACAATCCGTCTGGAGACGCCGCTGGTCTGTCCCGGTTGCGGTCATGAAGAACTGACATGTCGGCACGGAGGCTCCGCCTTCGCTGTTTGTGGTGATCTGGCATTCCATTCTCGTCGCCGTCGAGTGGAAGCGTGAGGAGGCTGAGCGCAAGCTGGCGGCGGTGGACCGCCTGGACCTGATCGAGTGGCTCGACCGGATGCAGCGAGAGGCTGCGACCTGGCACCGAAACTACCACGCTTTGCGAAGCGATCTGGCCGGTTGGCACGATTACCAGGGTCAGCAGAAGGAGGTCCCGGCGGATCAGGAGCCGGCGCCGAATGCCAAGTCCCGACTGTTGAGCTTCTTTCTGCCCGACGAGGCGCTCCGGAACGCAGCCGACCCACTGGCCGCAATCCTAGAACGCCACCCGCCGGTGAAGCACCCAGACGGCCAGTTCTGATCTTCGAGGGGCGGGGGAAAGGCGCTTAGTTCAGCTAACGGCTCGGCACCCGCCTCGGCCAAGAGGCTGCGTCGGGCACGGTAGCCGCGCCCTCCATCAACGTGGCACGTGTCCGCATCCGTTAATTGGCGGCGACTCGCAGAGTCGGGGCGCCGGGAATTGAACCCGGGACCTTTTGAACCCCATTCAAACGCGCTACCAGGCTGCGCTACGCCCCGACTCTGCCAGCCCCCGCCTGCGCAGGTGCAATCCCGAACGTTAGCAACTCCGCCTCCCTATGGTCAACTGATTAGGCCTGGAGGGGTGCACGAGCGCTCGTGTGGGGGGCGGGACGCCTCGAAATGCGCAGTTTCGAGGACGAGGAGGACGACGAGGACGAGCGGACGAAGTTTTTGAAAATAGTTCCGGAAAATGAGGGGTCGACTTCCTTTCTTACGAGAGGAGCCCCGGTGGGGCCCGTAACAAGGGGAGTCGACGCATGAATGGGAGTACGCAGGGACCGGAACGAATGGAGCATCGGGTGGGAAGGCTGGGTGCGGACTACGAGGGCCTGCATGTGCTGGGGGATCCGGCGCTGCAGGGAGTCTCCTGGACGGCGCTCTTCTGCTCGGCACGCTGCCCGGGCGGGCTGGCATCGAAGGTGCGCGATCTGGCGCAGCGCTGGCGGCGCGAGGCGGTGCCGGTGATCGGCGGGTTCCATACCCCGGTGGAGCGGGAAGCGCTTTCGATCCTGCTGGCCTCGACGGTCCCGGCGTGCGTGGTGCTGGCGCGGGGGCTGCCGAAGCGGCCGCCGCCACTCTGGCGCCGGCCACTGGATGAGGGGCGCCTGCTGATGGTGTCGCCGTTCGGTGTCCAGGTGCGGCGGGCGAGCCGGTCGACGGCCGAGGTGCGCAATCGGTTCGTGGCGGCGATCGCGGCGCAGGTGATGGTGGCCTACGCCGCTCCGGGCAGCCGCACGGCCGCCCTCTGCGCCCGCCTGGCCGCCGGCGGCGAGTTTGTGCCCAAGGCGTGTTGGACCCTCGACGATCCGCGCACGGCGCATCTCCAGGCCATGGGGGCCGCGGTGATGCGGGGCTGACGGGCAGGATCGATGAACGCCACGCGTGATCCACGCGGCAAGCGGAAAGGGGATATTGACTGTGAATACGTGCACACATAAACTGTGTGATATGAAAAACATCACGTTGGCGGTTGATGACGATCTGTTGGCGGCGGGGCGTCAGTACGCGCAAGCCCACCGAACAACGCTCAACAGCCTGGTGCGGACGTTGCTTCGCCAGGCGGTGATGCCCACTGATGAGAAGTCCCCGATCGCCGGGTTTCTGGAATTGGGGGAGCGCGGCTCCGGGACGTCGCGGGGCAAGCGGTGGACGCGGGACGAGCTGCACGAGCGGCGGTCGGCATGAAGTGTTTTCTGGATACCAATGTTTTGGCGTACAGCGTGGATGCCGCCGATCCCAAACGCCGCAAGCGCGCGCGCGAAGTCCTGGCGGGCTTCGAGGCTGGAAAGCGCGTGCCGGTGCTCTCATCCCAGATCCTGCAGGAATTCTATGTGGTGGCCACGCGCAAGCTGGGGATCGAACCGTTGGCGGCGAAGGACCTGGTGCGGAGTCTGCAGCGGATGCAGGTGGTGTTGGTCGATGGGGCGCTGATCGAAGAGGCGGTGGACTGCAGTATTCTGAACCGTCTCTCGTTCTGGGATGCGCTGGTCGTGGTGAGTGCGGAGAGCGCGCATTGCGAGACCCTGTTGTCGGAGGACCTCACGCATGGGCAGGTGATCCGCGGGGTGCGCATCGAGAACCCGTTCCGTACTGAATCGTTCCGGCTTAGTCGAGCGTCTGGCGATAGCGCTTGAGGCCGATGGAGAGGACGACGACGAGGAAGGCGAAGAGGGCGGCGATGTGGGGGAGCATGTCGGCGACCCCATTGCCCTTGAGCAGGATGCCGCGGACGATGGGCAGGAAGTGGGTCAGGGGCAGGATGGATCCCAGCCACTGGGCCCACTCGGGCATGCCGCGGAAGGGGAACATGAAGCCCGAGAGCAGGATCGACGGCAGGAAGAAGAAGATCGACATCTGGACGGCCTGCAACTGGTTGCGGGCGATGGTGGAGAAGGTGATGCCAACGGCGAGGGTGCAGGCCATGAAGAGCGGTGCCAGCGCCAGTAGCAGGGGCACGCTGCCGACCATCGGGACGCGGAAGATGAATCGCGCCGCCAGCAGCACGATGCTGATCTGGATGTAGCCGACGAGGATGTAGGGCAGGATCTTTCCGGCCATGACTTCGAGGGGGCGCACGGGCGATGCCAGCAGGTGTTCCATGGTGCCGCGCTCTTTCTCGCGCGTGATGGCCAGCGCCGTGATGAACACCATCGTCATGTTCAGGATCACACCGATCAGGCCGGGCACGATGTTGAAAGCGGTCTCCGCCTCTGGGTTGAAGACGCGATGGAGGCGGATGTCGGCGGGCGGCGGTTCGTGCTGCAGGTGGGCCAGCGGGCCGGAGAGGTCGTGCACCCAGACGGTGTCGAGGATGTTGCGAAGCGCGGCCATGGCGTTGCCGACCGCCATGGGATCGGAGGCGTCCGCCTCCAGCAGAAGTGCCGGGCGCAAGCCGCGCACGAGGTCACGGCCAAAGTTCGGAGGAATGGTCAGGACGAACTGTACCGTGCCGCGGCGCAGGGCGTCGCGAGCCTCGGTCTCCGTGCGGGGGCTGCGATCCGGGAAGGCGAAATACTCGCTGGTTTGCATGGCGGCCACCAGGGAGCGCGAGAAGGGGCTGGCGTCGCCCGCGATCACAGCCGTCGGCAGATGGCGCGGATCGGAGTTGATGGCGAAGCCGAAGAGGACCAGGAGAATGGTGGGGATGCCGACCATCATGCCGAAGGTCATGCGGTCGCGCCGCATCTGGATGAACTCTTTGCGGACGACGGCGAGGAAGCGGTGGAGGGTGAAGCGGGGCTGATTCATGGCGGCGAAGGGAATACAAGACTTAGGGGTCACGCATCTACAGATTCTTCCACTACGAAACACGCGGAAGGCGCGAAAGGTCTTCGCGCGAAGCGCGGGAAGACTGATTCACAAAACGCTCGTGCTCGATTCTTGGATAGTGCCCGAAATTCACCAACAGGCCTAGCTGCTTGTCCGTCGCTTTCAGGTAGTTAATTACCTGCGCGCGGTGTTCGTCTGCCAAGGTCTTTACCGCTTTGATTTCAACGATGATCTGGTCAAAGCAAACGAAATCAGGGAGATAGGACTGTTGAAGAGCTCGCCCCTTGTACTGAATCTGTAGCTGGGGCTGCTCTGCAAACGGGATTTCCTGATCATTGAACTCCATGGCCAGACATTCCTGATACACGGACTCCAGAAATCCACTCCCCTTCTCTTTGTAGACCTCGAAACAGGCTCCGATGATCCGGTAGCTTTCCTCTCGAAAGAGTAGATCCGTTCCCATTTTCGCGCCTTTCGCGTATTTCGTAGTGGTATTCCATGTGCTGGGTGTATGCGTCCTCACTTCTCCTGCTTGAAGTCGTCCGGCGCGTGCTGCATGAGGTGGATGAAGACGTCCTCCAGGCCGGACTCGGTGCGGGACCACTGCCAGGGGGTGGTGCGGAAGGGGGCGGTTTCGCGTTCGAGGGCGGCGGCGTCCGTGCCGCTGACGTGGAGGCTCACGCCGAAGGCGGCGACCTGGGTGACAGCGGAGAGGCGGCGCAAATCGGCGGCGATCGTGCCGACGCCGGGACCATCCACTTGCCAGGTGCAGAGGCGCGATTCGCGGATGATCTCGGCTGCGGTGCCGCGGGTGAGGAGGCGGCCGTAGGCGAGGTAGGCGAGGCGGTGGCAGCGCTCGGCCTCATCCATGTAGTGAGTCGAGATCAGGACTGTCAGGCCCTGGGTGGCCAGTTCATGGATGTTTTCCCAGAAGTCGCGGCGGGCCTGCGGGTCGACGCCGGCCGTGGGCTCATCGAGCAGGAGCAGGCGCGGGCGGTGCAGCAGGCAGGCGGCCAGGGCCAGGCGCTGCTTCCAGCCGCCGGACAGGGTGCCGGCGAGTTGCCGCTGGCGCGTGGCCAGTCCGAAATTCGACATCGTCTCGTCGATGGCCTGTTGCCGCTGCTGGATCTGATAGAGGCGCCCGACGAAGTCCAGGTTTTCGCGCACGGTGAGATCTTCATACAGGCTGAAGCGTTGGGTCATATAGCCGACATGCAGGCGGATGGCGCGCTGTTCGCGCAGCAGGTCCAGGCCCAGGCAGGTGCCGCTGCCGGCGTCTGGCGTCAGCAGGCCGCAGAGCATGCGGATGAAGGTGGTCTTGCCGCTGCCGTTGGGGCCGAGGAACCCATAGATCTCGCCGCGCTCGACGCGCAGGTCGACGCGATCCACAACGGCGCGGTCATCAAATCGCTTGGTGACGCCCTGGACGTCGATGACCGGAGCCGCGGCGTTCATTCGCGCTTGCCACGGCGCAGCCCTTCGGCGAAGCCGGGTTCATTCGCAGTTGAACCGACCTGAATTTCCACGGGCTGCCCCGGATGGAAGCGCGGGGCGGCGTCCGCCGGGAGTTGCGCTTCGATCAGGAAGACCATTTTCTCATGGCGTTCGCGGCTGTAGATGACGGGCGGGGTGTACTCCGGTTGCTCGGAGATGAAGCGGATGGTGGCGGTGATCACGGCCCCCTCCGTGGTGCGTGCCTGCACCGCCATGCCGAGACGCACGGATGCGACCATGGTTGCCGGCAGATAGAACCGCGCGTGACGCGCATCGGGTGGCAGGAGCGCGACCAAAGGCCGGCCGGCGGGTACCCAATCGCCCACTTCGTAGTAGATATCCTGGATCAAGCCGGCGCGCGGAGCGACCACGCGTCTCTGCTCCAGCCGCCAGTTCGCCTCCTCCAGTTGGTTGGAGACGGCGCGCCAATCCGCCGCGGCCGCGTCGATCTGATCGCTGCGGGAGCCGAGGCGGGCGGCGTCGAGTTGGGCCTGTGCCTTCTCCAAACTCCGCTGGTTCTGTTCGTGCGCGAGGCGGGCTTGATCCCACTCGGCCTGCGCGATGACGCCCTTCTCGATGAGCATCCGGTGGCGCTCGACCTCAGCCCCGGACAGTTCCACAGCCGCCGCCAGTTGGGCAACCTGGGCCGCGACGGCGGCGAGTTCCTCGGGGCGCTGTCCCTTGCGGCTGTCGGCCAGTCGCGCGGTGGCCTGGTCGAGGCGGTTGGAAAGTTGCGCGGCCTGCAGGGCTTCTTCGGCGCTGTCGAGGGAGGCCATCCACTGGCCGGCGGTCACGGATTGTCCGCGCGCGATGGGGCGATCCAGCAGTCGCCCGCCGAATGGGGCGGCTGGATAGTGGACGTCGGCCTCCACATAGCCTTGGACGACGGGGGCCACCTCGCGGCCGCAGCCGAGGACCATCCCTGCAAAGACGAGTACGAGACCAATATTCTTCATGCCAACCGCGGGTAAACATGCCCCACCAGCACGAGGCAATCCGGAGTATGCGCGTGCACGCCGCGGTTTTCAACAGGGGACTCGATGAGGGGGGCGCGGCGGGGGGCGCAGCCGCGTGATGCGATTGGAACGCCCGCCCGCGGAGCGGCCGGGCCACCGCCCGAACACCGGCACGGAAACAGAGATGCGCTCGGCGCAGCCTCGCGCTCCAAACGGGCGCGCGAATGGTCGCGGGATGGACGGTCACCCATCCATCCCGCGGGCCTATGCGATGACGACCGGGATCAGAATCCGTAGCCGGTCTTGAGTTGGTCTTCCGATGGGCGTGCGGTGTAGATTTCGCCGCGCGGGCCGCGGAACTGGCCGTAGCCGACCTTAGTCAGCATCACCGGCGTGTATGATCCATTCTGATTCTGTACCATGATGGTCTCCGACTGCGATTGGACCTCCAGTGACTGCAAGCGGTGGTTGGTGTTGTCCTTGCCTTGGCCATACTGCTGGCCGGCCCACGCGCCCGCCGCGGTGCCGATGGCGGCTCCGAGCACCTGGTTCTCGCCGTCGCCCATGTTGTTACCGAGCACACCGCCGAGAACGCCGCCCATGACGCCACCCGCGAGTGCTGAGTTGATCTCCGATTGCCGCGATTGGTAGGTCGGGCTCGCACACCCGCTCGCCAACGCCACCACCGCCAGCATCGCCGCCACGGTCCCATTCATGATTGTCGTCTTCATGCTCACACCCTCCTTTTGGTGTTCGCTGGGTGTGACGACGGAGGGCGTGGGTTTATTCAATGTATGGACCCCCAAAATGTGCGGCTAAGGAGAGGGCCCCATGAGTACGGCCCTGTGGGCGCGGCTCAGCCGGAGGCTTCGCCCTACCTGGAGTCCGCACGCGATGCTTGATGATGCGTGGGTAGGGCGAAGCCTCCGGCTGAGCCGTGTCGGAGAAGGCGATTGTGCGCATCGGCGGCGCGGGCCAGAACCGTTAGCCGCCGATCACGGCCCCCACGAGGTCATTGACACGATGTTCGCGATGCCGGATAAGGGCGCGACATGAAGACACGCTCAACCCCGAAACCGCCGCGCGACCTCCGGCTGCCTCCCGCGCATGACTGGCGCACGACCGACGAGGACGAAGTCAACCGGCGCCGACTGCGCGCCCGCGAGGAGGATTTGAAGATCGGCCAGACCGATTCCGGCCACCCGGTTTTCGCGACGTTCGCGGTGCGGTCGCGCAGCGGCATGGTCTACACGGTGGAGATCCGCGACATCGGCCAGAGGCTGCACGCCTGCGACTGCCCCGACTTCCGGAAGAACGGACTGGGGACCTGCAAGCATGTGGAGGCCGTTCTGGCGTATATGGGGCGCCGCCATCGCGCCGCGATGAAGGAAGCCATGAGCCGCGGCTCGCCGCTGGTGGATATTGTGCCCGACCACGATGCCACCACCCTGAAAGTGGAACGAAACGTAAACCGGTTGCCCCGCCGGTTGCGCGCCTTGTTCGATGCGCACGGCCGGTTGATGGATGCCTCGCCCGAGGCGGTCGTGTCGCAACTGAGCCGCAACCCGGTTACCGCGGTGCGGGTTTCGATCGAAGTGCCGCCCTTTCTAGAGCGCCTGCGGCATCTCGAGGAGCGGGCCACGCTGCGGCGGGAATACGAAGCCCGCGTTCAGTCCGGCGAGTGGCCGCCGCATGAGACGCTCGTACCGCTCTTTCCATACCAGCGCGAGGGCATGCTGCACTTGGCCTTTGCCGAGCGCGCGCTGCTGGCAGACGAAATGGGTCTTGGCAAGACCATTCAGGCAATCGCGGCATGCTCGCTGCTCCACCGGCTTGGCCGGGCGACCCGCGTGCTGGTGGTGACGCCGGCGTCGCTAAAGACGGAATGGGAAGAGCAGATTCAGCGGTTCACCACGCTGCCCTACCAACTCGTTTTCGGCCCGCGCGCCCCGCGCCTTGCCGCTTACGCCGCCCGTTCGGCGCCCTTCTTCACCATCGTGAACTACGAACAAATGGTTCGCGACGCGCTCGATGTGAACCTCCGTCTGAAGCCGGACATTGTGGTGCTTGACGAAGCGCAGCGCATCAAGAACTGGAGCACAAAGACCGCCCAGGCCATCAAGCGTTTGCGCAGCCGCTACGCGTTCGTGCTTACCGGCACGCCGATCGAGAACCGCATCGACGAATTGTATTCGCTGATGGATTTTCTCAACCCGGGCACGTTGGGTCCGCTCTTTCGGTTTAACCGGGATTTCTACGAGTTTGACGAGCGCGGCAAGCCGTGCGGCTATCGCAACTTGGAGCAGTTACACCACCGGGTTAAACCATTCATGTTGCGTCGGCGCAAGGCGGAGGTGGAGACCGAACTGCCGCCGCGCACGGAGCGGACGCACTTCGTCGCGCTGAGCCCGGAGCAGCGCAATCGTTACGCGGACCACGAAGCCCAGGTGGCCCGTCTTGTCAGCATCGCCAAGCGGCGGCCGTTGACGCAGATGGAGCAGGACAAGCTGATGCGCGAGATGGCGATGATGCGTATGGTGTGCGACACGAACTACATCCTCGACCCGGAGGATCGCGGCTGTCCGAAGCTGGCGGAGCTGGGGGCGATTCTGGAGGAATGCCGCGAGAACCCGGACGTTAAGGTGATCGTCTTCTCGGAATGGGAACGGATGTTGGAGTTGGTCAAGGAGACCTGCGACCGCATGCGGGTTGGCTATGCCTGGCACACGGGGAGCGTGCCCCAGCGCCGGCGGCGTGCGGAAATCAATGCGTTCAAGGCGGATCCGGCCTGCCGGGTGTTTCTAAGCACGGATAGCGGCAGTACCGGGCTGAACCTGCAGAACGCGAGTGTGGTGGTCAACTGCGACTTGCCGTGGAATCCGGCGCGGCTGGAACAACGCATCGCGCGGGCTTGGCGCAAGAATCAGACCCGTACCGTGACGGTCGTGAACCTGGTTTCGGAGAACACCATCGAGCACCGCATGCTGGACACCCTGGCGGTGAAACAGGCGCTTTCGGACGGCGTTCTGGATCTGCGGGGCGATGTGCAGAACATCCGTATGACCAGTGGCAAGCAGGCGTTTCTGGCGCGGTTGGAGCAACTGGTTGCCGCCGTGCCGAAAGAGGCGGATAGGACGCCGGCTCCGGCCGCGGTTGTGTTGCCCGTGGATCGCGCCAGGGCGTTTGGCGAGAAGGTGCGTGAGGCGCTGCGCGGGGTTCTCGTGCGCTGCGAAGAGCGCTATCCGTTGGACGGCCCGCACAGCGTGCTGCTGGTGGTGGTGGAACGTGAAGCACAGGCCTGGCAGGAGCGGCTGAAGCCCCTGCACAACGAGTTGTTCGGCCCGGCCGTTTCCGACCCGCTGGCGCCGGTGCGGCTGGAAGTCGTGGACCGGGCCACGGCCGATGCCTTGGACCGCCTTGTCGAGGCCGGGCTCTTGCAGCGGACCTCGCGTGCAACGCGCCTGCTGTACGCCGGCGATGGCGGGGGTGTCGTAGTCCTCGCGCTCACGCCGGAAGAGCGCGCCAAGGCGGAGGGTTTGCGCAAGACCGCCGAGCGCAAACTGCGAATGGGGCGGGCGCTTGGCAGAGATGAACTGCACGAGGAGGCGCGGGAGGCGATGCACGCAGCGATCGTGGCGCTCGGCGGCGCGCTGGCCGTGGAGAATCGCCTGCCGGTGCCGGCGGAGGCGGTCCAGGCGGTGAGCCAACCGATCCTGCCGTACTGGGGCGCCGGCAGCAGCGACATCCGCGGCTACCTCACCAATCCGGAGTTGGGCTGGCAGGCCATCGAGAAGGCGCTAACGACGGCCATCGAGGCGCCGAGACCGACCTGAATGCCCCCTCCGGAGCGCACGGTCAGTTACGACCCGTTTAGGGTTGCGTCCAATCCACGACCTGCAAGCCCGGCACGCGGCGGAACTCGCGCACGTTTGCGGTGACGAGCCCGGCCTGGCGCGCCAGAACCGTGGCCGCGATGATGAGGTCATTGCTGCAACGCTTGCGAACGGCCACGCAGCAGGTCGATGCAGACATTGGCATCCAGGGCGTGGAGCATGTCACAGCCCTTCCCTCCGTACATCGGCCTCCGCGGGAGGCGGGGGCGGCCGCACCAGCGAATCGTCCTTCAGTGCGCCCAGAAGGTCGAAGTAGCCATCCGGCCAGCCCGGCTGCAGCCCGGCCACCATCCGCTCGCGCGCCCACTGCGAAACCGACTGCCGCGCCGCGCGGGCCGCACGGCGGATCGCGCGCGCTTCCGCCTCCAGCACATAGAGCGTAATCTGGCTCATGGACTTGCCGCCATCGATCAACATATACGTGCACATATACGTGGAACGGTCAAGAGGCGGCAAGAATGGTTGACGATAGCATGCAGGCGTGGTAGTGTTTCTAGTATGAGTGCGACTACCATTAAGCTCGATGGCGAGCTACTCGCGAGGATTGAATCGGCGAAACCGCCTACGCAATCGGTGACGGCGTATGTACGCGAGGTTCTGCGTCGTGACCTCGAGCGGCTCACGCTGCGAGAAGCGGCAGAGGAGTATCGGGCGTTTGTGAGCGCCACTCCTGACGAAGCGGATTGGCTCTGCGCGTGGAACGATGCGGATCTGGCACTCGCGCCAAAGGCCGGAGGCACGCCGGGCAAGGGAAAACCATGAGGCGGGGGACGATTTGCTGGGTGAACCTGGAGCCATCCACTCCTCCGGAGTTCGGCAAGACGCGCCCGGCTGTTGTGGTTTCCAACACGGTGCAGAACGAGATTCTCGACACGGTTGTGGTGGTCCCGTTGTCGACGAAGCCGAAAGCCATCTGGCCGCTGCGGCTGCAGGTGAAGACGCCGGACGGTAAGGACGCGTATGCGGTGTTGCCTGGCATCCGCCAGGTGGACAAGCGACGCCTGATCGGCGCGATGGGCGTGGCGTCGCCGGCCTTCCTTCGCGAACTGGATGGCGCCTTGATTGCGTACCTGACTTGATCACGACCGTTGGTCGCTGAGGGGTAATGAAACGCCTCTCCGCACCGCGCGACGCGCGCGGTGATCGGAATCCGCCGCGGCGGCGGATTCCGGGCTACTTGGCGGTGATGGCGATGATGAGGGTGCCGCCGTCCTGCTGGCCGCCGCCGAGGATGACGGGGACGCCGCGGGTCATGACGACGGTGGTGTTGAGCATCTGGCCGGAGGGGCCATTCCACTGAATGCCTGCCTGGACCTTCTTGCCGCCTGCGGGGGCCAGGGTCAAGGCGAGTTGGTTGCCGTGGCCGAGTCCGATGGATGCATTTGAGGGCAGGGCGGCAGAGGTTGAACCGCCGCCATAGCGCTTGTAGCTCTTGAAATTGAAGACGCCGCGCAACTTGCCTTCGATACTGCCGAGCCCATCCGAGGGTCCCGGGCTGTTCGAGGCATGAATGAGTTGGGCGTTGATCGTGACTTGCTCGGCATGGGCGGATGCGGTGGCACCCCACAAGGCCAGCAGCACGGCCATCGCCAGCAATCCCGAGCGTCCTGCACGTTTATGAATGGGCATGATCATCGCCCTCCGCAGGCATGACCCAAATCACGGTCCAGCCTGTTTCCTCATCTTCATACACCATCGTCGAGGCGTCCGCCAGCCCTGTTGCGACATGGAGGACCTCGGTGGTGTGGGGGGCGGCGGGTGTGGGCACGGGCACCGGGACCGCCGGCGTGGCGAGGCGCCAGACGGCGGTGAATGCAATCACGCCGCAGGCCGCGGCGGTGCCGGCTAGGCGCCACGGGCGATTCCCCAGCCACTCCCACATCGGTGCGAACACCGGTGCCGTGGAGGGCTGTTGTCGCAGCGCGCGCTGCACATCGGCCCAGGCGGCTTCCGGGGTGGGGCCGGCCGGGGCCGGGCGCTCGCGCAGCAGGCGTGCCGCTGTGTCGAGGCTGAGGGCGAACGCGCGGCAAGCGTCGCAGGCGGCCAGGTGCGCTTTCAACGGTTCGGTGCGCGCGGGGTCGAGGGCACCGTCGCGCTGGGCGCTGATCCATTCCTGAGCCCGGTTGCAGTTCATCGGTGGCCTCCCAATCGTTGGGCCAACTGTTTGCGCGCGTAGAACAAGCGCGACATGACGGTCCCAACCCGGCATTTCATGATCGTGGCGATCTCCTCGTAGGCCAGCCCGTCGACCTCCCGCAGAGTCAAGGCGAGGCGGTGCTCGGGGGACAGGGTCGCCAGCGCCGCGTCGAAAAGGGCCCGCTGTTCCTGCCGATCCAATGCCGTATCCGGCCTTGAGGATACACTGTCAGGCGGGGTGGCGTCGAGGGCGGGCGTGGGTTCCACGGCGTCATCCAGCGGGTCTTCGCGGCGGCGGGTGCGACGGCGCAGGTGATCCAGGCACAAGTTGGATGCGATGCGGTAGACCCAGGTGAAGAACTGGGCATCGCGCTTGAAGCTGCCCAGTTTTTGCCAGGCCTTGACCCAGGTTAACTGGACGATCTCCTGGGCATCGTCGGCGCTGCCGAGCATGCCGTAGGCGAGACTGTATAGGCGCGACTGGTACATTTTGACCAACTCCCCAAACGCGGGCATATCACCGCCCTGTGCGGCCTCCACCCAGCGTTGAACATCAGGGTCCATGGGTTTCCGTCATGTCTATGACGCCAGCCGGCGGCCGAATATTCAGAGGCGGGGCCCGATGATCAAGGGGTGCCCCGGCCGGCCCGGGAATCATGCCCCGAGTATGCCTGCGTTGGTGCGGGGCCACAAGCGCCCGTTGCCCGTGGCGGGGGGCATTGCTACACTCGGCCGCAACACGCGTGCGCGAACGCGCGCGGCACACCGGAGGGTTGTCATGCAGGACTTTGAGAAACTGGGGGTCTTTTACCTAGGGCGCCACTACGATCTCGCCACCCGCCAGAGTCGTGCCGAGCCGCTGCTGTACGATGCCAAGGATCTGACGACCCACGGGTTGGTGGTGGGGATGACGGGCAGCGGCAAGACCGGCCTTTGCGTGGGCTTGATCGAGGAAGCGGCACTGGATGGGATCCCCGCCATCGTGATCGACCCGAAAGGCGATCTGGGGAACCTGATGCTGCGCTTTCCGGAGCTGCGCCCGTCCGATTTTGAGCCGTGGATCAACCCCGACGATGCGCAGCGCCAGGGCGTGGCGGTGGCGGAATACGCGGCGGACCAGGCGCAGCGGTGGACGAAGGGGCTGGCGGCCTGGGGGCAGGACGGCGAGCGCATCCGGCGTCTGAGGGCGGCGGCGGATGTGGTCATCTACACGCCGGGTAGTTCGGCCGGGTTGCCGGTGTCGATTCTGCGATCGTTTGCCGTGCCGCCGCCGGAGGTGATGGAGGATGCGGAGCTGCTGCGCGACCGGGTCGGTTCCACGGTAAGTGGGCTGATGGGATTAGCCGGGATTTCGGCGGACCCGGATAAGAGCCGCGAGGGTATTCTGCTGGCGCAGTTGTTGCAGCAGGCCTGGGCGCAGGGCCGTGATCTGGACCTGGCGGGCCTGATCCAGGCGGTGCAGCAACCGCCGGTGGCGCGCATCGGCGTCTTCGATCTCGAAACCTTCTTCCCCGCCAAGGAGCGCTTCGAGTTGGCCATGCAGTTGAACGCGCTGCTGGCGTCGCCGAGTTTTGCCGCGTGGATGGAGGGCGAAGCGCTCGATCCCGCCACGCTGCTCTATGACCCGGCCGGCAAGCCGCGCGTGGCCGTCTTCTCCATCGCGCACCTGGGCGACGCGGAGCGCATGTTCTTTGTGAGCCTGCTGTTGAACGTGGTGCTGGGCTGGATGCGAACGTTGTCCGGCACGAACAGCCTGCGGGCACTGTTGTACATGGATGAGATCTTCGGCTATTTCCCGCCGGTGGCGAACCCGCCCTCGAAGCGGCCGCTGCTGACACTGCTCAAGCAGGCGCGCGCTTATGGGCTGGGCGTGGTGCTCGCCACGCAAAACCCCGTGGATCTCGACTACAAAGGCCTCGCCAACATCGGGACCTGGTTCATCGGGCGCCTGCAAACGGACCGCGACAAGGCGCGCGTGCTGGAAGGATTGGAGGGAGCGGCGGCGGGGCAGGGGGCGCCGTTTGACCGCGCCCGCGCGGAGCAAACGCTGGCGGGCCTCGGCAGCCGTGTCTTCCTGCTGCACAACGTGCACGAGGATGCGCCACAGGTTTTCGAGTCGCGCTGGGCCATGTCCTATCTGCGAGGTCCCTTGTCGCGGTCGCAGGTGAAAGCGCTGATGGACGGCTGGCGCGCGGCCACGCGCGTCGCGCCTGCGTCGGCGACTGCGACTGCTCCGGTTCCGATGGTGGCGGCTCCCGCGGTGACCGCGGCTCCGGCGGGGGTGCGAGACGCCGCGTTGGGCGCCCGCCCCGCACTGCCGCCGGACGTGCCGCAGTTTTTTGCCCCGGCGAGGGGTCTGCCGGGCCCGGGTGCTTCCGTCGTGTATGTTCCCGAACTCGTTGGCGCGGCTACGGTCCGCTACACGGATGCGAAGCTGAAGATCGACGTCACGCGGGAATTGGTGGCCCGCACGCCCATTGGCGACGGCGCGATTGCGGTCGATTGGCGTGGCGCTTCCGAGGTGGCGCTGGACCTGGCGGCGTTGCGTGCGGCGCCGGAGGTGGAGGAGGCCACTTACGATGTGTGCCCGCCGGCGGCGAGTCGGGCTCGGTCTTACGCCGGGTGGGAAAAGGACTTTGCGGCCTGGATCCGCGATGAGCACCCGCTGTCGCTGTGGCGCTCGGCGGAACTGGGGCTGGTCTCCGAGCCGGGGGAAGATGAGCGCGCCTTTCGTATTCGCCTGCAGCAGACGGGGCGCGAGCGGCGGGATGAGCAGGCGGCAACGCTGCGCCGGAAGTACGAGCCGAAGGTGGCGGCGCTACAGGAGCGCTTGCGGCGCGCGCATGCCGCCCGTTCGCGGGAGGAGGAGCAGGCCAAACGCGCCAAGATGAACACGGCCATCTCCTTCGGGACGACGTTGCTGGGGGCCTTCCTCGGGCGCCGGGCGTTCTCGGCGACGACTGTCGGCAAAGCCGCCACCACCATGCGTAGTGCCGGACGCGCCGCCGATCAAGCCGGCGATGTGACGCGCGCCAAGGAAACGGTGGAGGCGGTGCAGCAGCAACTGGAGGCGCTGGAAGCCGAGTTTGCCGCCGAGGCACGCCGCCTTGCCACGGAGGCCGTGGCGGATGCGCTGGCGCTGGACACGCTGTCGCTGCGGCCGTCGCGCGGCGGGGTCCAGGTGCGATTGGTGGCGCTCGTCTGGCTGCCACACCGCCGCGACGCCACCGGCGCGACCACGCCG
>CAZWQJ010000035.1:17520-29231 GCA_964635825.1 uncultured Victivallales bacterium
GGTGGCGCTCGTCTGGCTGCCACACCGCCGCGACGCCACCGGCGCGACCACGCCGTTGTATGTGTAGAGAAGAGCCCGCGCGGCGGAGCGCACGGGCCACCCAGAATGTGCAAGTGGGTGGCTCGGCCGCTCCGCGGGCGGGCGCGTAATGCAGGAGTGACGTGTCGTGGCGGTCCATCACGGCAAGCTGTATCACCGAACCCCGGGTTGGGTTCCATCCGGCGCGCGCTTTCATGTGCGCATGAGCGTGCAGGGAACGAAGTGCCTGCTGACCGACTCTTCGATCGCACCACAGTTGCTGGAGTCGGCACGCTTCTATCATCAGCGCGGACGGTGGTATTCGTGGGTGTTTCTGCTCATGCCGGACCATCTGCATGCGGTGATCGCATTTCCGCCGGATGTCTCCATGAGCCGCACGATTGGGGATTGGAAACACTACCAGGAGCACACGCTGGGTATTGGCTGGCAGGATGGATACTTCGATCACCGGCTGCGGCATGACGACGAGTTTGAGGAGAAGTGTGCGTACATCCGGATGAATCCGGTGCGGCAGGAATTGTGTGCGGTGCCGGAGGCGTGGCCGTGGGTGGTGGAGCCATGGAAGGACGCGGGCGTGTGAGAAGGATAGCCCGCGCGGCGGAGCGCACGGGCCACCTGTGGGTGAGAAGGCGCTGGGTGGCCCGGCCGCTCCGCGGGCGGGCGCGGGTGTTTGACGCTGCTGCGGCATCGGGGTAAGGTGGGGCGATGAGCGGCGAGAAACGATTATTCCTGCTGGATGGCATGCCGCTGTTGTACCGCGGCCATTTTATTTTCATGCGCGCGCCGCGTCTGACGGCGCGCGGGCTCAACACCTCCGCCCTCTATGGGCTGGCCAACTCCCTGCTGCAGATCCTGGAGAGCGAGAAGCCGACGCACGTGGCGTTGGTGTTCGACCGGGCCGAGCCGACCTTTCGTCACCTGCGCTACCCGGAGTACAAGGCGCAGCGTGAGGAGATGCCCGAAGACATTGCGCGCTCCATTCCGCTGACGCACGAATTGGCGGAGGCCCTGCGCATTCCGCTGATCACCTGCGCGGGCTTTGAAGCGGATGACGTGATGGGCACGCTGGCAACGCGCGCGGAGGCCGAGGGCTTCACCACGTACCTGGTGACGCCGGACAAGGATTTTGCGCAGTTGGTGTCGCCGCACACGTTTCTGTATCGCCCGGGCAAAGGCTCCGATCGCGCGGAGATCATGGGGATCCCCGAAGTGCTGGCGCACTGGGGGCTCCAGCGGATCGACCAGATGGTGGATATTCTCGGCCTGGCCGGCGATGCCACGGACAATATTCCGGGCGTCCCGGGCGTGGGCGACAAGACGGCGGTGAAGCTGTTGCAGCAATTCGGCAGCCTGGAGCAGATCCTGGCTTCCACCGATCAGCTCAAGGGCAAGCAACGCGAGAACCTGGAAACGTATGCGGACCAGGCGCGGCTCTCGCGGGAACTGGCGACCATCGCGCGTAACGCCCCGGTCGAGCTGTCGCTGGACGCGCTGGCCGTGCGCGAGCCGGATCGCGCGCGGCTGGGTGAACTCCTGCGCGAATGGGAGTTTGTCACTCTCGGTAAGCGGCTGCTGGGCAGTTCGTTTTCGCTGGCCGGGCCGGCGGCCGTGCCGAGCGCGCCGGCGGCACCGCGCCAGGGCGAACTCGCCATGGGGTTCGACCCTGTCCCGGCAGTCGTGTCGGACCGCGCGGATGCAGAGGCGTCCGCCGCCGCGGGTGACGAACCCGTCGCCGCCGCCCCCGCCGCCGACGAGCTGGCCGGTCGCGCATTTCGCACGATTCATGAGGTGCCGCATGCCTACCGACTGATTGAGACGGCGGCGGCGCGGCAGGATCTGGCCCGCGAGCTGGCCGGGCTGGAGTCCTTCTGTTTCGACACGGAGACCACGGGCCTCGATGTGCGCCATTGCGCGCTTGTGGGCCTGTCCTTCAGCTGGAAGCCTCAGGAGGCCTGCTACGTGGCGCTGCCCGCCGATCCGGCGGAGGTCCGTCGCGCGCTGGACGATCTGCGTGCCCCGCTGGAGAACGCGCAGATCGAGAAGATCGGTCACAATCTGAAGTTCGACATGGGCGTGTTGCGCGCGCATGGGGTGGAGGTGCGCGGGCGCCTGCACGACACGATGCTGGCGCACTACGTGATGGATCCCGAGCAGCGCCACGGCATGGACCACCTCGCGCGAACGCATCTGGACTATTCGCCCATCCCGATCAGCGACCTGATTGGCGAGAAGGGCAAGGACCAGAAGACGATGGCCGATGTGGAGGTGGCGCGCGTGGCGGAGTACGCCGCCGAAGATGCCGACATCACCCTGCAACTGCATGGCGTGCTGACGCCGCTGGCCCGGGAGCGGGGCACCGCCGGGGCGCTGGAGACCTGTGAGAATCCTCTGATTCCGGTGCTGGTGGACATGGAGACGGAAGGCGTCCGCCTCGATTCGGCGGCGCTGGCCGAATATTCGACGGTGCTGCTGCGCGAGGTGGAGGGGCTCGAAACCCAGATCTACGCCGCCGCCGGAACCAAATTCAACATCGCCTCCCCCAAGCAGCTCGGTGAGATCCTCTTTGAGTACATGAAGGTGGAGGAGAAGCCGAAGAAGACGAAGACGGGGCAGTACGCCACGAACGAGGAGGTGCTGCAGCGCCTGGCCGTGGATCATCGCATCGCGGATCTGGTGTTGGAGTACCGCATGTGCCAGAAGCTGAAGTCCACCTATGTGGATACTCTGCCGCTGGCTGTGGATGCCGCCACCGGGCGGCTGCACACGACGTATAATCAGGCGGTGACGGCCACCGGGCGCATTCAGTCGCAGAACCCCAATCTCCAGAACATCCCCATCCGTTCGGAGCGCGGGCGTGAAATTCGCAAGGCCTTCGTGCCGCGCGGGCCGGACTACGCGCTGCTGGCGGCGGACTATTCGCAGATTGAGTTGCGGGTGATGGCCGAGCTGAGCGGCGATGAGGCCCTGCGCCAGACGTTCCGCGACGGGCTGGATGTGCACAGCGCCACCGCGGCGCGCGTCAACGGCGTCGGCCTGGAGGCGGTGACACCGGAGATGCGCCGGCAGGCGAAGATGGTGAACTTTGGGATCATCTATGGAATTTCGGCCTTTGGGCTGGCGCAGCGGTTGCGGATCCCGCGGGCCGAGGCGGCCCAGATCATCGATGCCTACTTCCGTCAGTACCCGCGCGTGAAGCAGTACATGGACGACACCATCGTCTTCGCGCGCGAGAAGGGATTCGTGACGACGCGCCTTGGCCGGCGGCGGCTGCTGCCGGACATCGTGTCGCGCAACGGCACCGTGCGGCAGTCGGCGGAACGCAATGCGATCAACACGCCCATCCAGGGGACTGCGGCGGACATGATCAAGCTGGCGATGATCGGCATCCATCGCGAGCTGCGCGAGCGCGGCCTGCGGACGCGGATGCTGCTGCAGGTGCACGACGAATTGATCTTCGATCTCTACCGCGCCGAAGAGCCGGCCGTGCGCGAACTCGTGGAGCGCTGCATGCGCACAGCGATGCCGATGGACGTTCCCATTGTCGTCGATATCGGGGTGGGGGCTAATTGGCTCGAAGCGCATTGAGTCGTTCCTTCGGGGCATATGACGCAGATGCGTCCGATCTTTATCGGGAGCCTTGTCGCGAGCTTTGTCGACAAAGTTCCCGACAAAGCTCGCGACAAAGCTTGGGTTGCGGGCGAGTGCCCGCCATCGTGGGGATCATGGGACCTTGGGACTTGAGGGATTGAAGGTATGCCACATGAGCAATTGGATCGCAGCCGGCTGAAGGTGTTGCCGCTGGGGGAGCGGCCGAACAAGACTCGCATCGAGCACGACCACGTGACGCCGGAGACCGCGCCGCATCCGTTGACGGGGGCGGCTGGGGATACACTGGCGGAGACGGTGGCGCGCATTCGGACCGCGCGCGCGGCGGGGCGCCCGGTGATGGTGGCGTTCGGCGCGCACACGATCAAGAATGGCTTGGGCCCGGTGTTGATCCGCCTGATGGAGCAGGGTTGGCTGACGCATCTGGCGACCAACGGCGCCGGCATTATTCATGACTGGGAGTTTGCGTTTCAGGGCCAGAGCAGCGAAGACGTGCGGGCGAATGTGAGCCGCGGCCAGTTCGGGATCTGGGAGGAGACCGGACGATATCTGAATCTGGCCCAGGTGGTCGGCGCGTGGGAGGGGCTGGGCTATGGCGAATCGGTGGGCTCCCTGATTCAGCGCGGCGGCCTCGATATACCCCCGCCGGAGGACCTGCGGGCGTTTGCGCGCGATCGCCTCGAGCTGGAGCCGGACCGCAGCGCGGCGGCTATCGATCTGCTCGACACGATTCACCGCTTTCGCCTGCCGGCGGGCTGGCTGGCGGTGCCGCATCCCTTCGCGCGGTTCAGCGCGCAGGCCGCCGCCTTCCGGTTGGGCATTCCGTTCACGGGGCACCCGATGATCGGGCACGACATCATCTACACGCATCCACTGAATCACGGTGCCGCCATCGGGCGCACGGCGCTGCGCGATTTCCTGGCGTACTCTGCCCAGGTGCGGCGACTGGAGGGGGGCGTGTATTTGTCGATCGGTTCGGCGGTGATGTCGCCAATGATCTTCGAGAAGGCGCTATCCATGGCGCAGAATCTGGAGCTGCAGCAGGGCCGCCACATCGAGGGGCACTACATGGCGATCGTGGACCTGGCGCCGTCCACCTGGGACTGGCAGCGGGATGGTGAACCGCCGGCGGATAATCCGGCGTATTACCTGCGGTATTGCAAGACGTTCAGCCGCATGGGGGGCGTCATGCGCTACGTCTCGGCGGACAATCGCGATTTCCTGTTGAGCTTGTGCCAGGCGCTGGCGTCGGCCACCTGACGCGGGTCGCACTTCAGACCTTGTTGAGGTAGCGCTCGCTCTCGCGCACGGCATCGCGCAGGGCCTTCTGCACCCGGTTCTTGTCCATGACGCTGATGCCTTCGAAATAGGCCTGCGTCTGGCGGGCCACCCGCACCATCATGCTGATTACGCGGCGGGCTTCGATCAGATCTTTCCGGTCGTCGCTCACATTCCCCCATTTCCGCGCCGCTGCAGCGCCTACTTCTGCCTGGCCAACGCCACCTGCACCTGGGGGGGCGTCGCGAAGCCTTGGCTGATCAGAATCTGTCCGAGCATCCGCCGTTCACCCGGCAATTGCTGGAGCCGAAGTGCTTCATCCACCTGCTCCTGGGTGACATAGCCCTTCTCGACCATCACCTCGCCCAACCGCTTAGCCGACGCCATGCCAGCCTCCCCCCGGGTGACACCTGAAAGCCCGTTGCTGAACGTCCGACGGACCGGACGGAGCCGGTCCCTCCACCAGAAAACTCGGCATTGGCCTCATCCATGGAGGGCCGACCTCCGTGTCGGCCGATTCTGCAATGGGCTGCTGGTTGATGCCAATTCCACTTGAACTCCCGGCACGAACCTCAACGGGACCACCGAAGCACGCCCCGCAATCATAGCACGCAGCATGCGAGTCAGCAATGGTCAGCAGGGGCGGGCGAAGGACCCGGTGGAAGTTGTTGTGAGAGGGGGCGAGACTGCTTATACTCGGCGGTATAGGGGAGTGGCCGTGGTATGAAAAAAATCTGGGTCATGCTGGTGGTGATGGTGGCGGCGGTGGCGTGGGGTCAGTCGGATGCGCCGGTGGTGCAGATCCCCGGGCGATCCACCTATGAGCGCCAGGCGCGCGCCCCGGTGCCGATGCCGTCGGCCGTCCAGTTGGAGTCGGCGATGCCGGACGACGCGGCCGCGGCGACGGCTCGTCCGTCGCTGGCCGAGAGCGCGCCGTCCGTGGTGGTTCCGGTGGGGACGATTATGGCGTGGGCCAAGTCGATGACCAACACGCCTGCGTTGCCACGCGGCTGGGTGGAGTGCAACGGGCAGCCGATCGAGGATCCGCAGAGCCCATTCGTGGGGCAGAGCGTGCCGGACCTGAACGGGGCCGCGGAAGAAGGCGGCCGTTTCCTGCGCGGAGCCGCGGCTAGTGGCGCCAAGGGCGGTTCGACCACGCACACGCACCCGGGCTACCGCTCGCAGAAGTATGGCACGCAGCGCAGTCCGGTCGCGGCGCCGATCCCGGCCGAGCATCTGCCCCCGTTCTACGCGGTGGTCTGGATTATGCGCGTGAAGTGATGCGGATCGCGGAACTCTTCTTTTCCCTCCAGGGCGAAGGTGTGCTGGCTGGTGTGCCCTCCGTGTTTGTGCGCACATCCGGCTGCAACCTGCGCTGCGCCTGGTGCGATACCCCGTACACGTCCTGGATGCCCGAGGGTGCCGAATGGACGCCGGCGGCCATCGAGGAAGCGGTGGCGAAGCACCCGGCCCGCCATGTCGTGCTGACGGGCGGGGAGCCCATGATCATGCGCGAGCTGCCGGAGCTGGCGTCCGCGCTGCGCGCGCGCGGCTTGCACATCACGATTGAAACCAATGGGACCATCGCCCCCGGCGGCATTGTGGCGGACCTGGCCTCGATCAGCCCGAAGTTGAGTAACGCGGCGCCCGATCCGGTGGCGCATCCGCGCGAGGCGGCCCTGCATGCAGCGACGCCGCGCTGGAATATCGACGCGCTGCGAGCGTGGGTGGATGGATACGAGTACCAGTTGAAGTTCGTGTTGGCATCGGAGGCCGACCTGGCGGAGATGCAGGAATTGCTCGCGCAGTTGGAGCGGCCCGTGCCGCCGCACCGGGTGCTGGTGATGCCCGAAGGGACGGCGGCGGGGGTGCTGCGCGGGCGCCAGGAATCGCTGTTGGCGTTGTGCATGCGCTTCGGCTATCGTTATTGTCCGCGCCTGCATATCGAGTGGTTCGGGAACCGGCGCGGGACGTAAGCAGGAAAGCAGGAGGTTGAACAGAAGGTAACGAAGAGAACGAAGTGCCGCTCTGTTGCCTTCGTTGCCTTTTGTTCAAAACAGGACTCAACGATGCCCTATCGCATCTGCAAATCGTTTGAAGTGGAGAGCGGGCACATGCTGGCGCGGCACCCGGACCGCTGCCGGTTTCCGCACGGCCACACGCGCACCGTCGAGATCGTGCTGGAGGCGGACGAGCTCGATGCCAACCAGATGGTCTGCGACTACAAGGTCCTGAAGGATGCGATGGGCGAGTTTGTGAACCGCCTCGATCATTCCATGTGCATGAACACCGACGACCCGCGCTATGCGGAATTCAAGGCGATGTACGGCGAGCGCATCATCGACTTTCCCGGCGTGGACCCCACGACCGAGATGATGGCCAAGACGATCTTCGATGCGTGCGGCGAGCGGCTGGCTGCCTATGGGCGGGATCCGCATCCGACCTATGCCCTGCGCGCGGCCGTCCGCGTGCGCTCCGTGCGCGTCTGGGAAACCAGCAGCACCTGGGCAGAATACGCAGTCTGAGTTCCCGGTCCGCTCCAGGGCGCCGCGCATGGAGCGGGTGCGGCGAACGAATGGCTCGCCATCCACACACGGCCGCCGGGCCGGCGGCCCTCCATCGGATCCTCGCGGGAGCCGGCGGTCTCTGGAGGGACGGCGGCCCCGCCGTCCAGTCCTTGCCGGTCCCGTTCTTTGCAGCTTCTTTGCGTTCTCTTTGCACTTCCATGACAACATGCATGGGAAGGTGTTGTACGCTTCCCATGGGTGGATGATTGCGGGTGGGGGACGACGGCGAGTGAGGAGGAGGCTATGCGTCGTTCCGTGGTGGAGAAGGTGGTGGTGGTCGTGTGCCTGGCGCTCGCCGGCCTGGACGCTCGCGCGGGCGACCTGACTCTGCTGGCGCCCAACGGCGGTGAAGTCGGCAATCTGGCGTGGCTGACGGCCGTACCCTACGACGTGACGTGGACGCAGGCCTCGAACGTATCGGGGACCTTGCATCTGCAGTACTCGTCGGATCGGGGAACGACCTGGCGTGAGTTTACGCCCGCGGCCACGAACGTGGCGGTGGGCAGCGGGACGTATCGGTGGAAAACGCCCTCGACGACGACCACCCAGGCGCTCGTGCGGATTCTGCACGACGGCGGGATTCTTTCGGACGTCTCCGACGCGCCCTTCACGTTGCGGGAGGGCTTGCAGGTGGTGCAGCACAATGGCGGTGCGCCGGCCTGGTACCTCGGGGAGACGAACCGGATCTCCTGGCGGCGGTCGTTCCTGGCCGGTCCGGTGCACGTCGAGTTCTCCGCGGATGGTGCTTTCGCCGGCGAGCAGGTCAGGCTCACGGCACTCGCCATGGGAACCGACACCACGAATTCCTTCCTGTGGACGATCCCGCTGACCAACACGGCGCTGGTCTCGACGGCCGGCGTCCTGCGGGTGATCGAACAATCGCAGCACTACTCCGATGTCTCCGACGCACCGTTTGTGCTGGCGGGGGCGGTCTTCACGGCGCCGGCGGCAGGGGCCTCGTGGCCGGTTGCGCAGAGCGGTGTCGTGAGTTGGGTGTCGGCGGGCATGGGGCCCACCGCGCGTCTCGACGTCCAGTCGCTGCTGTCGGGGACGTGGGTCGCCGTGGAGGACGCGGTTCCGAATCAGGATGGCACCAACTCGTACGCATGGCGGCCGCCGGACGGAATGGCCGGCCCGATGCGGCTGCGGCTGCAATCGAACGCGGACCCGCGAGCGCTGGGAATCTCCGAGGCGTTCCGCGTGTTGGGTGCCGCGACCACCTTTGTGTCAGAAGTCGGTGGGCATGTATGGCCCCATGACACCTGGGCCGCCGCCGCTACCAACATTCATGCGGCCTTGGCCGCCGTTCGGCACGACGGCACCGTCTGGGTCTCGAATGGCCTCTACGCCGTGGACCGTCAGGTTGAAGTCGCCAACGGCATCGCCCTGCGCAGCGTCAACGGGCCGGCGGTGACGACGATCCGGGGAGCATATCCCGCTCGGACTAACCGTTGTGTGTCGATACAGGGAAGCAACTCGGTCCTGTGTGGATTCATGCTGACGAACGGCGCATCGGTATGGGATGGCGGTGGAATCCTAGCCCTGGATGGAGCCACCGTGACTAACTGCATGATTGCGGGAAATTTCGCCAAGCAAAGCGGCGGCGGCATTCGCATGAACTGGGGCCGCGTCACGGATACTCGGATCACTGGAAACGAGTGTGGGGAAAGTGGTGGTGGGGTCGATATAGGCGAACTCTTGTGGCACATCGTTCCTCTCGACGCCACGTCTGGTGGACGACTGGGCCTTCTGCATGGATGCACGATCCAGGGCAACGTGGCAACAAACGGCCCTGGTGGTGTGAGGTGTGGGACGGGTGTTGTGGTACGGCATTGCGAGATTCGTGGCAACAGCGGGGATTTCGGCGGTGGGCTGATGGGCAGTAACTGCCAGATCGAGGACTCCATCATTGCGGGCAATCGTGCATGGGGTGCCGGTGGTGTCTATGTGTTTGGCGGTGACGTGCAGCGTTGCGTGATCAGCAACAATGAGGCCGATACGGTTGGCGGTATCGCATTGGATGGCGGACTCCTATCGTCCAGCGTGGTGCACAACAATCACGCAAGTATTGGTGGTGGTGTACTACTCGAGTTTGGTGCGCGAATGTGGAACGTGGTCGTAGCGGGTAATGATGCGGATGACGGGTGTGCCGGCTTGGTCCTGCTTGATCACCTAGATGACCTTGCTGACCCTGGGGACGTTCGAAACAGTATTATTCTTGGAAATGGACCTGCCGCAGTCCAGTGGGTCGTGGATGAGACCAACAGGCCGACTCCGATCTTCTCCTCCTGCACCAGCCCCGTCCCCGAGGGTGAGGGCAACATCACGAACGATCCGCAGTTTGTGGATGCGGCGGAGGGGGATTACCGGTTGGCGGCGGGGTCGCCGTGCATCGATGCGGGGATGGCGTTGGCGGGGGTGACGACGGATTTTGCGGGGCTGCCGCGGCCGCTGGATGGGGACCATGATGGTGAGGCGCGCTGGGATATGGGGGCGTTCGAGTGCCTGCATCCGGAGGCGGATTCGGATGGCGATGGGATCACGGACACGAATGAGTGGTATTTGATTGGCACGCAGCCGACGGTGGCGGACAGCGATGGCGACGGCCAGCGCGACGGCGATGAAGTGACGGCGGATACCAATCCGCTGGATGCGGAGTCCGCGCTGCGGATCGTGCGCGCCGAGTCGGATCCGCTGGGGCTGCGCCTCGATTGGGTGGGTGGTGCGGCAGCCTGGCAGTTTCTGGAGTACCGGCGCGAACTGGCCGACACCAACACGCCGTGGGAACTGCTTTTGGGCATTCCGCCACCCACGCCGCGTACCAATGCGCTCATCGACGCCGGCGCCCCGGATGCGACCGGCTATTATCGCATTCGCGCCGAGAGGCGCTGACGGCGTTGGACTTTGGTGCGGTTCAGAATGAACGGACGGCACGGAGGCCGTCCCTCCATCTTTCCAAACGGGCGCTGGCCCGACTACGTATCCGCAATGGGTTATCGCGTACGGGCCTGGCGCACGGCGTGGTGCCAGCCGTCGAGCAGACGGGTGCGTTCGGCGGCGGGCATGAATGGGGTGAAGATGCGGTCGACGCGCTTGAGGGCGCGCAGGTCGTCGGGGCGTTTCCAGATGCCGGCGCCGAGGCCGGCGAGGTAGGCGGCCCCGAGTGAGGTGGTGGCGATGTTGGCGGGGCGATGGACGGGGACGCCCAGGATGTCCGCCTGGAACTGCATCAGGAAATCGTTGGCGACGGCGCCGCCATCCACGGCGAGTTCGGTGATGGGGAGGCCGGAGTCGGCGTTCATGGCGTCGAGCACGTTGGCGACTTGGAAGGCGATGGATTCGAGGGTGGCGCGGATGAGGTGCTGGCGGTTGCTGCCGCGGGTGAGGCCGACAAGAACGCCGCGTGCGTCCATATCCCAGTGCGGGGCGCCGAGACCGACAAAGGCGGGCACGAGGTAGACGCCGCCGTTGTCGGGGACAGCGCGGGCCGCGGCTTCGGACTCGGAGGCCTGGGCGATGAGCTTGAGTTCGTCGCGCAGCCACTGGATGGCGGCGCCGGCGATGAACACGGATCCTTCCAGTGCGTAGCCGGCGGAGCCGTCGGGCTCTGCGGTGAGGGTGGTCAGCAGTCCGCGGCTGGAGGCGGCGGCCTTGGTGCCGGTGTTCATCAGCAGGAAGGCGCCGGTGCCATAGGTGCTTTTCGCTTCACCGGGACGGAAACAGGTCTGGCCGAAGAGGGCGGCTTGCTGGTCGCCGGCGACGCCGGTGATGGGGACGCCCGCGAGCTCGGGGATTGTCTGGACGGTGCCGTAGTCGTCGATCGAGCGTTTGACGGTGGGCAGGAGCGTGGCGGGCACCTCGAGCAGGCGGCAGAGTTCGGGATCCCAGCGCTGTTCGTGGATGTTGTAGAGGAGGGTGCGCGAGGCGTTGGTGGGGTCGGTGGCGTGGGTGGCTCCGCCGGTGAGCTTCCATAGCAGCCAACTGTCGATGGTGCCGAAAGCGAGGCGGGAGACGTCTGGCGGCTGGAGATTGTGCAAGAGCCACTGCAGTTTGGTGCCGCTGAAGTAGGCGTCCAGCGGCAGTCCGGTGCGCGCGAGGACGAATGGCGCTTGGGGTGCGAGGGCGCGGCAGAGGTCGGCGGTGCGGCGGCATTGCCAGACGATCGCGCGGTGCGCGGGGGCGTCGGTCTCGCGGTCCCAGAGTACGGTGGTTGCGCGCTGG
>CAZWQJ010000036.1:0-29187 GCA_964635825.1 uncultured Victivallales bacterium
GTCCGCCCGACGGCAACACGATCAGCGTGACCGATACGGGGGCGTACTTCACGGCCTTTGCGATGGTCGGCGGGCCCACGACGTTCTACTGGACGGGGACTGTTTCGCGCTGCGGGGCCTACCGGTTGACGGCGCGCTACCAGAAGGATGCGACCAGCGCGCAGGACTGGCATTGGTACTCCTCGGAAGGACGCCGTGACCATGCGGTGGTCGTGTCGCCGCGCAAGGTGCACGCCATGACGATGTACGAACTCAATCCGTTGACGGTGAAGGCCACCAGCGACACACAGTCGGGGCGCAGCACCTTTGCGGATCTGCTGGCGGGAGACGCGACCGGGTACACCAACTTCAATCTTGGCTACCTCGACAACCTGAGTGTGAACTGCCTGTGGTTCCAGCCGATCCACCCCAACGCCCAGGAGCGCAAGGATGAGTATGAGCCGGGGAGTCCGTACGCCTCGCGCAACTACTTTGCGGTGTCGCGCTGGTTCGGGCGTGACGGGACGGAGACGGGGGCGATGACCGAGTTCACGAACTTCATTCAGCACTGCGACGCGTGGACGGGCGGGGTCGGCACCATCAACGTCATGCTCGACGGCGTCTTCAATCACAGTTCCTGGGATGCGGTGCTGGGGGCGGGCGGCGTGGACCTTGGCTTCACGGCCAACCCCGAGACGCGCATTGGCAGCGCGCGGCCGGGGTGGTACTCGCTGTGGACCGACTACGGGCTGCCGGCGACGTTCTACACCAGCGCCACCGAGAACGACATCGCGACGGCGCCGGATCGCGGCGATTTCGGCAAGTGGTTTGACGTGGCGGAGTTTTTCTTTGGGCGCTATTCGTGCCTGGTGCGACACAACCCGGACAACAACAGTGACTACCTGAACGATGGGGATGTTTACGATTTTGTGGGGATGGATGCGGGGACGCGCGACTTGTGGCGCTACTTTGCCTACTACCCGGAATACTGGCTGCGGAAGACGGGGCACGGCGGGGCCAACAGCACGCCCGCGGACGGGAACTACGCGCAGCGGCTGGCGCTGGACGACCGCGGGATCGACGGATTGCGCTGCGATTTTGGCCAAGGCCTGCCGCCGCAGGTTTGGGAGTACATCATCAACCGGACGCGGCATCTGAAATGGAACTTCGTGTTCATGGCGGAGACGCTGGACGGCGGCGTGCCCGGCTACCGGTCCAACCGGCACTTCGATATTTTGAATGAGAGCCTGGTGTTCAAGTTCACGCAGGAGCACGTGGGAGCGTCCTGGCAGGTGCGGCAGGCGTTGGAAGACCGGCGCACGGCCTATCGCGGCGGAACGGTGCTGTTGAATCTGACGAGCCACGACGAGGTGATGCCCGAGTCGGATCCGTGGATGACGGCGTCGCGCTACGGGACGCTATCGATGGTGGATGGGGTGCCGATGATCTTCTACGGCCAGGAGTGGGGGATCGCGCCGTCGAGCGGGGGGGCGGGCACGGCCAACAGCGGGTTTGCGCACTTCGAGCAGAATTTCGGCAAGTGGGTGCCGCACTTCAAGCGCTGGAACAAGCTGACGGTGTGGGAAAATCCGCCGGCGTTCAGCGGTGGGTTGCCGGAGTGGTACAGCCGCGTGAACCGCGCGCGCCACGCCAGCCCGGCGCTGCGCAGCGTCAATCGCTTCTTCCTGCCGCGGATGAGCGATGGCGGCGACAACCCGCTTATTGTGGCGACGGCTAAATACGATGTACCCGGCGCGGGTCCGGCGGTGGGGGATGTGGTGCTGGCGTTTGGGCTGATGCTGAACGCGGCGCACGACGAGGCGCAGGAGACCTACAATCTGCAGGCGTGCTGGAGTCAACTCGGGTTGGACACCAACAAGACGTACAACGTGCGCAATCTGGCGGCGATCGATCCCTCGGCGTACCTGTGGCCGTCGAATGTGCCGGGGTCGCAGTTGTGGAATGACGGGGTCTGGGTGCATCTGCAGGCGGACCACGGGGGGCCGATTACGACGGATGGGGCGCTGGTGCAGTATCTGAAGCTGGAAGAGTTCACGCCGGCGTCGACGGTCAGCCTGGTAGTGCAGACGCCGTATGGGATCGCCACACCGCCGGTGGGGGTGCATGACTATCCGCTGGGGATGACGATCACGAACAGCGTGACGCCGGTGGTGGAGGTGGGCTCGACGCAGTACGTGGCGACGGGCTGGCTGATGTCGGGCAACGAGCCGGGGTCGGGAAGCGGGGCGCAATTTGTGACCACGCTGACGAACAGCGCGGTGTTGACCTGGGCCTGGGCGACCAACTACTGGCTGGAGACGGCGGCCGGCTCGCACGGTAGCGTGGCGCCGGCGCCGGGCTGGCAGCACGGCGGCACGAGTGTGCTCGCGCAGGCGACGGCCGATGCGTACTACCACTTCACGAATTGGACGGGCGACGTGGCGGAACCGGACGCGCACACGAATCCGCTGTTGGTGGCGGTGACGGGGCCGCGCTGGATCACGGCGCAGTTCGCGGAGAATCTGACGGCGAACACGCAGACGCCGGAGTGGTGGCTGGCGCAGCATGGGCTCACGAACGGCTTTGAAGGCGAGGCGGCGGGCGATGCTGACGGCGATGGGCTCATGACGTGGCAGGAGTATATTGCCGGCACGCTGCCGACCTCGCGCGTGTCCGTGCTGCGCGCGACGGCCATCGGCAGCGCGCCCGCGCCGGCGCAGAATCAGCGCGTGCTGCTGTGGCTCTCCGAGACGCAGCGTGTGTATGCCGTCGATGTGGCGCCCAGCTTGTTGACCAACCTGTGGTCGCGCGTGGCGAGCAATCTGCCCGCGACGCCGCCGGAGAACGTCTGGACCGACGCGGTCGAGCGCGCGGGTGCGCAGTTCTACCGGATCGACGTGACGCAGCCTTAGTGTGGTGAGCGATTCGTTCACATCAATACAGATGGCCGCCGAGCCGGCGGCCCTCCATCGGACGCATTCGAAACATTGGAGTTCCCCTGGAGGGTCGGCGGCTCGCCGACCCTGTTTACGAATCAACGAACTAATCGCTCACCACACTAGCCCAGTAAAGAACGGACGGCTCAGCCGGAGGCTTCGCCCTACCGTGCAGGATTCGGCCTTTTGGGTAGGGTGAGGCGTGCAGTCGGTCCGCGTTTGCCGCCGCGCGGTGAATCCGCTATACACGCCGGAGTTGCGAAAGGATGTAAGAATGATGCCGACCAAGCACCCGATGCCCGAGTTTGATTTCGCTTTGCGAGTGCGCTGCCGGGAGGCGGCGTTGCGTGGGGCCGGCTACATCCGCCAGCAGCAGGTGTGGCACACGTGGCCGTTCTGGACGGCGGATGCAGGGCGGATCGCGCACAACATCAGCACGACGAATCCCACGTTCCGGCCGACGCTGTCGCTGACGTGGGACTGCGCGCGGTCGGCGCAAGCGCTGTTGTCTGTGCACCGTTTGACGGGCGACGCGACGGCGCTGGAGACGGCGCAGCGCGCGATGGAGTATCCGAAGGTTACGCAGATCTTTTCGCCCGAGTTTCCGCAGTATCGCGGGGCCTTCTGCGAGGAGGTTCCGCAGAGCAATCACATTGCGGCGCGCGATTGCATCGAGGCGCTGCAGGGGTTTTTGAATCTGTATGCGGTGACGGGCGACGCGGCCTGCCTGCTGCGCGCGGAGGCGGTGGCGGACTGGCTGGCGGATCACTACATGACCGAGCGCGGTGGCTGGCCGCACCTGTGCATTTTTCACCGCGATGGCGACCGCTTGTTCAAGCTCAACGATTTTACGCGGATCATCATGGCGGCGGTGGCGCTGCCCTTCGCGCAGATGGACGCGATCCGCGGGTGCGTGCACTACACGGCCAAGATTCCGATGGCGATGGATTGGGCGATCGGGACGGTGCTGCAGGCGGATGGATCGTTGCGGCTGACGGATGGAACCAAGGTGGGGCACCATGCCGCCAAGAGCGGTCCGCTGGCGGGTTGCTTCACGAATGACGACGGGCTGGGCGTGGCGCTGATCGCTTGCTGGCGGGCGACGGGTGACGAGAAGTACCGGGCGGCGGCGTTGACGTACGGCGCGTGGTGGCTGGGGACGACGGTGATGCCGGAAACGTACTCGGCGCTGCCGAGTGCGATGTTGTTCTTCCTCGATCTTTACCGGCTGACGGGCGATGCGCGCTATCTGCGCAAGACGGAGGACTACGCGGAGAAGGTGCTGGCGCTGCAGGTGGACAACCCCACGAACCCGCGCCTGCACGGCGGCTTTGTCGGGCACGACGGCGAGGCGGACATCGTGCCGACGGATTACATCAGCTTGCGCACGACGATGTACGCGATGATGGCGCTGTGCAAGATGGCGGCGACGGAAGAGGCGCAGTGGAACATGGCGTACTCGGCGTTTGGGTGGTGAGCCCGCGCGCGGAGCGCACGGGCCACCTCAGGAGCGCGGGCCGATCAGGGGAGTGGGGATGGCATGCCGGACTCGATGGCGCCGATGTCGGGGGCGGAGCCGGCGAAGCGCTCGTCGTTGATGCCGGGGATGATGGCGCCGGCGTCGATGGCGGGGCTGCCGGGGCGGAGTTGGTAGTCACCGGTCTTCGCGGCCACATAGAGCGGATCGGCGACGATCGCATTGGTCAGGAACTGGATATCGGCCAAGCCGGACGCGGCCACATCGGCGACGGTCTGGAAATCCTTGGGCGAGCCCTGGTCGCGGTGGAAGAGCGGTCCGCTTTCGTGCCAGACGATGTCATGGTCGAGGGAGACGGGCGAGATGGGGGCGGTGTAGTACGTTTCCCAACCCATGTGGGTGCCGTACCAGATGTTGTTGGCCATGACGAGGTGCTTCCAGCGTGCGATTTTTACGCGGAAGGCGGGTGTTTCGGGTTCTTCGGTCCAGCATGAGTTTTGGTAGAAGAAGGCCCAGCCGGTGTAGTCCGTGTCGGTGTCGCCGCCATTGGTTTTGACGGGGTAGCCGGAGCGGCCGAAGACCTCGCGGACGCTGGTGTCGCCATGGCGCCCGAGCACATTGCGCACGATGTAGGTGGGGCCGTCGCTTCCCTGGGCGATGGACACGCCGGTGAGCGAGCGCTCCATGTGGTTCTCGAACACGCGCACGTTGCGCGGGAAGCCATCGAGTTCCATGAAGTCATCCAGCACGCGCACGATGCGGTTGTGGTAGAAGTCGGTTTCGCTGGTGGCGACGGTGGGGCGGGTCATATAGGGCACGAGCAGGGCGCCGTCAAACAGGCCTTCGATGCGGTTGTTGCGGACGACGAGGCCGCGGCCGTTGTAGGGCGGGAAGCAATTGACGGCGCCGGTTTCGATGTAGGCGGAGTAGCCGAAGCCCTCGCTCATTTTGGGAAGCAAGCTCCAGCGGGTGCAATCGTCGCGGAAGTCGCAATTCTCCACGAGCAGGCGGTTGCTGTCGCCCTTGCAGCCGATGGGGACGTTGCAGTAGGCGAATTTGCAGTTGCGGATGATGACGTCATCGGAGTTCTGCACCATGATGGCGCGTCCGGACATGAACTGGAACGAGAGGCCCTCATAGGTGACGAAGCTGGCGCGGCCGTGTTCGATGCCGTTGCCGCGGATGGAGACGCGGATTTCGACATCGCCGCCGGGTGTGAAGGCGGGGCACCAGAGGGTCATGGTGGTGCCGGAGCAGTGGTAGGCGCCGGTGATGTTGAAGGCCTCGAAGGCGGTGTTGGTGAGGTGGCGGGGCGCGAGGAGTTCGCGCAGTTCGCCGCCGAGTTCGCCGCAGTGGCGGCCGCGCAGTTGTTCGATGGTTTCGACGGGGTAGCAGCGGAAGGTTTCGCCGGTGCGCTTGTTGCGGAAGGCCACCAGCGATGTGGTGCCCTCGAACGGCCTTGAGAAGTAGCCGCCGCCCCGCGGGGTCCATCCCTGTTGGAAGAAGGCGGGGTCGGAGCCATCCAGGATTGGAGTGGCACCGGGGGCGGCCTTGATGACGAGGGGGGCTCCTTCCTTGCCGCGGCGCGGGGGTGCATAGAGATCGCCCTCATAGTAGGTGCCGTCGTGCAGGACGACATGGGTGCCGGGCAATTCGGCGCGGGCCAGTGCGGCTTCGACGGTGCGCATGGGTTGCGCTTCCGTTCCCGGCGCGGCATCGTCGCCGGCGGGGGCGACATGGATCTCGACGCGGGCGGGCGGAGGAGGGCCCGGCTCGGCGCGGGTCTGGCCGGTGAACTCACGTTGTGCCACGGCCTTGCCGGCGGCATCCACGACGACGGCGCGCAAGGCGGTGCTGGTGTTGGGCTGGCGGTCGAAGACGGAGCAGACGTAGGCCTGGACGGAGTCGATCCAGACGGGGTCGAGCAGGCGTCGGTCGCCGCTGGGTCGCACCTCGAACAGTTGCGCGCCGCCGAGGGATTGGTGATCCAGATCGGCGGGCAGGCGTACGATGACTCCCAGGGTGTGGAAGTTGCCGTAGGTTTCGGCGTTGAGATCGGCGCGGACCGGTGGGGCGGGCGGGGGCGGTGGTGGCGTGGGCACGGGTGCCGTGGTGGTGGTGGACGGCGGGGCGGGGGGGGGGGGCGGCGGCGCTTGCCGCTGGCAGGCCGTCATCGTGAAGGAAGCGCCGAGCAGCAGCGCGGCGAGCAGGGACCATCGTGAGTTGAATGCGGGCATCATCAATGCGTACTCCCATCCCATTGGAGAAATTGCGATCTGGCCGGACAATCGATCAGGGTGTGCATTATGGCGGTTCATGGGCCCGCGGCCAACAGTAACCTGCGTGGAGCCGGCGGGATCCTTGTTGCGCGCTTTGTCGACAAAGTCCCCGACAACGCTCGCGACAAAGCTTGGGTTGCGGGCGAGAGCCCGCCATATGCGCGGTTGCTTCCGAATGGACCCTGCGCGCGGTGGCGTGGTATCTGTGGGGGTTGCAGAGGGGGCTATGGCAATGGACTTATCGATCGTTGGGGCGCACGGGTGTGAAGGTGAGTCCGCTGTGCCTGGGGTGCATGCGGTTCGCTGGTCGTGAACGCGGGGAGTGCACGAATGGGAATCAAGATTCTGCTCGATACGGACATTGGCAGCGACATCGACGATGCGGTGTGCCTGGCGTATCTGCTGGCGCAGCCACAATGCGAGTTGCTGGGCATTACGACGGTGAGCGGCGAGGCGGAGCGACGCGCGCGGATGGCCAGTGCGATGTGCCGCGTGGCCGGGCGGACCATTCCCATATTTCCCGGGGAGGAAGCGCCGTTGCAGGGTGAGCAGCGGCAGCCGATCGCGCAGCAGGCCGAGGCCTTGGAGCGGTGGCCCCACGAGAAGGGCTTTCACTATGGCGAGGCGACGGGGTTTTTGCGGGACACCATCCGGCGATATCCGGGCGAGGTGGTGCTGCTGACGATCGGCCCTCTGACCAACGCGGCGCGTTTGTTTCAGGATGCCCCGGACACGGCCGGGCTGCTGAAGGGGCTGGTGATGATGGGCGGGCGCTTTACGGACCAGATCCCGGGGGTGGCGCATGCGGAGTGGAACATTCTCTGCGACGCGCAGGCGGCGGCCATCGTGTATGGGACAGCCGTGCGCGTGCATCGCTCGGTGGGTTTGGACGTCACGGTGCGGGTGCAGATGGCGGCGGATGAAGTCCGGCGACGGTTCCAGGCGCCGCTGTTGAGGCCGGTTCTGGATTTTGCGGAGATCTGGTTTCGCAAGGCGTCGCAGGTGACGTTTCACGATCCGCTGGCGGCGGCCGTCCTGTTCCGGGAGTCGCTGTGCCGCTTTGAGCGTGGGCAGGCGAGGGTGACGACGCAGGCCGGCGCGGATGTGGGTGTGACGGCGTGGCGAGTCGACGCGGAGGGCCCGCATGAAGCGGCGGTGGATGTGGATGCCGACGGGTTCTTCAAGGAGTACTTCGGGGTCTTCGAGCCGAGTGCGTGAAGCCACGGGCGAGGAGGGGCGTGGGCATTCTCAATATTGGATCGATCAATGCCGACCACGTTTACTGCGTGGGGCAGATTGTGCGCCCCGGCGAGACTTGCGCGAGTGCGTCGTATGCGCGCTTCGCGGGGGGGGCGGCGCCATCGATTCCGCGACGGGATGAAGTGGGCGAGCCGTGAGGGCGAAGAGCGGCCGGGTGTGGAAGAGCGGCCGGGACGGAGCCCGGCCCTCCATGGCCCTTAACCGGAACTATTCAGGGGAACGGGAACCGCAGATGAACACGGATGAACGCGGATGCGACGGTGAACGACCCGGTTGGGACAGGATCACCACGCGCTGAACCCGCCTAAGTGTTCAAGGTGCAGTTCACGGCCGCCAATCTGCGTTCTTCTGCGTGCATCAGCGGTTCCGAAGCGTTCCGGTTAGCGCGGGGGGATGACGGGGAGGCGCAGGTGGGAGGGGTGGGCGGGGTCGTGCAGGATCTGCTGGTGCGCGACTTGGATGCGCGTGCCGGTGTTGGGGTGTTCACCCGTATTGAGGTTGCGGTCCCAGAGTGGGAAGCAACTGCTGGTCACCTCCAGGCGCAGGCAGTGGCCGCGCATGAAGACGTTGCTGGTGCACTGCAGATCGATTCGATACTCCAACGGCACGCCCGGTTCGATGCACTGCGGGTGCTCCCAGTCTTCCAGTCGGTAGCGGGCGCGCACGACGCCTTCGGTGATGTTGATGGCGCGGCCATCGGCGTAGACATCCACGAGTCGGGCGACGAAATCGGTGTCGGGTGCGCTTGAGGAGGCCCAGAGGGTGAGGGTGATCGGCCCGGTCAGTTCGAGGTCTTCGGGGAGCGGAGCGCTCGTGTAGACGAGCATATCGGGGCGTTCTTCGTTGGGGCGCTGATCGCAGGGGCCGCACCAGATGTAGTCTTTGTACGCCGAGTTCCAGGGGCCGACGGAGTGATTGCCGCCGCGGGTGGGCACGGGGTTGGCGGGGTCGTAGGTGAATTGGTCGGCCGACTCGGCGGCCGGTGCGCTCAGGTCGAGGCGCCCATCGCCGTGGAGGGTGTTCGCATGGCCGCCACTGTGCAGGAACCAGTCCTCGAAACGGGTGCGCGCCAGCGGCCACTCGTCTTCGTCGCGCCAGACATTGCGCCCCATGACGAACAGGCGAATGGGGCGGTCGCCGAGTCCGTCGGCGGGGTGGATGCCCTTGAAGATGCGGTCGCACCAGGAGCGGTAGATGGCGCGGTAGTCGAAGCCGGCCTCGGGGCCGAAGTCCACGGCGCGCTTGCCATCCTCGGTGGGGGCGAGGTCATGGTGGTGGCCCCAGGGGCCCAGCAGGAGTTTGTGTCCGGCGGCGATTTCCGGGGTGGCGGCGGCGGCGCGCATGGCGTTCCAGTTGAAGATCATTTCGGCGGGGTAGTAGTCGTACCAGCCGCAGACCTGAAGGGTGGGCATGGTGAAGCGGTGGTACTGGCCGCGGACGCTGTAGGCGCGCCAGTAGGCGTCGTAGGAGTCGTGCGCCATCATGGCGCGCCAGACCGGGTTGGTGCCGGCGCCGCAGGATTCGTTCAGGGTGGCGATGGGCAGGCGGGTGCAGAGTTCGGGGAGATCGAAATACTTCATGAGGACGCCGTGCTGCTGGCGCGAGCCGACATCGAAGCAGAGCCACCAGAAGGTCAGGAAGAAGCTCATGGGGCCGCTGTTGTAGAAGCCGCGGAGCCAGGGGTCGCAGGGCATGAAGGTGGGCAGCAGGGCATCGGGCACGGGGCCGCCGCCGCCGCCGACACCCACTGTCTGTACCAGTCCAAGATACGATGGACCGACCATGGCGACGCGGCCGTCGCACCAGGGTTGCTGGCGGATCCAGGCAATGGTGTCGGGCGTGTCCGCGACTTCCTGGAGATAGGGGGCAAAGGTGCCATCCGAATCGTAGCGGCCGCGCGTGTCCTGGCAGATGAAGACATAGCCGGCGAGGGCCCACTGGTCGCCGCCGTCGGCCCAATCGAGGCGGCCGTAGGGGGTGCGCTGCAGGACGACGGGGTAGCGCCCGGTTGCCAGCGGCAGGAAGAGGGTGGCGGCGAGGTTGACGCCATCGCGCATGGGGATGATGGCGTGGCGGACGAAGCGGCAGTTGCGGGCGCGGCCGGTGGGGTCGGTGGGGGTGTTGGGGGAGGGCGTGGGCACGTTGGATGTCATGGAAGTCGATCGTGAAGGCTGCGGCCGGTAGCGTCAAGTCGAAGCGCGGCGGTTCGGGGCCGGCGGATGCACGCGACGGAGCCGCGTGCCACGTTGGATCGTGTCGACTTGCCGGGGCGGGGGCGGATGCACGCGACGGAGCCGCGTGCCACGTTGCAATCGCCATGTCTGCCCTTGCGGGGGTGGAGTGGGCGCGTCCGGGCTTGGTTTTGGGTGGGGGTTTGTTACAAGGGGACGGCCGCCGGGCGGCTACGATGAGCATGTTGAATCTACAGTTCACGGGTTGGGACGCGCTGCTGTTGGTGGCGGTGACGCTGATGGGTACGGCGGTGGCGTACCTGCACCATCCGAAGTGGAAGGCGGTGATCTACTCGATGCCGATTCCATTCACGGTGGCGACGCTGTCGCTGGGGCGTGGGGTGGACGCCACCAACCTGCTGGGGTTGGTGTTTCTGCTGATGTTCGCGCACGGGGTGCGGACGCTCTACGGGCGGTTGAAGTGGCCGATCGTGGCGAGCATCCTGCTTCCGGCTGTGCTGTATGCGGGCGTGGCGGCGTGGGTGGCGCCGCGCGTGCCGCGCAGCGATGGGGCGTTCTGGGTGAGCGCCGTGGCGGTGTTCCTGCTGGCGCTGGTGCTGTACCGGGCCATGCCGCACCGTGAAGAAGCGGGCCATCGCACGCCGTTGCCGGTGTGGGTCAAGGTGCCGCTCATTGCCGCGGTGGTGCTGTTGCTGATTGTGGGGAAGAAGGTGCTGCAGGGGTTCATGACCACGTTCCCGATGGTGAGTCTGCTGGCGGCCTATGAGTCGCGCCACAGCTTGTGGACGATGTGCCGTCAATTTGCGGCGTTCACGCTGTGCCTGGTGCCGATGATGGGCGCGATGCGCGTGGTGGAGCCGTGGGCGGGTTTGGGCTGGGCGCTGGCGGTGGGATGGGTGGTGTACGGCGGGCTGATGTATCCATTCACGCGAGCGCGCTGGGAACAGGAAGCCTGAGGCGTGATCAGCTTTCGCTGAGGCGCTTCAAGTCGCCGGCGTTGAAGAGTGCGTGCGCCTCGCGCAGGATGGGCTCGACGCGATCCGCGAAGCGGTAACCCTTGAGGGCGGCGGCGAGGGCGGCCGGGTCAAAATCGACGGCCTTGGTTCCGGGGAACCAGTGATCGCCGCTGCCGAGCAGGTTGTAGCGCATCTTGCCGTACTCGATCATGTCGAAGGCCTTGGCCAGGTTGTAAAGGCGCAGGACCTGGTAAAGCGGAAGCGGCCCCGGCACGTTGACGATCGAGGGCAAGCCCTCGGTCCAGTTGAAAGCCCAGTCCTGATCGAGGCAGCGCGCGAGTTCATCGTTCAAGCGGTCATGAATGGGGCGCAGCACGTCCCAGGCGTGATCGAGGTGATCGAGGCAGGCGAGGTGGGCATCGAAATCGCCGGGCCGAGAGGCGCCGATGCTGAGGGTGTGGACCTCGGGGTGGGCCAGGCAATAGAGGTCGTTGAAGGCCATGGGGGTGAGCGGGGCGCAGAGTTGTGTGAGCTTGGCGGGTGGCTCGTAGAGTTTGCCGCCCTTGTCGGATGGGCTGATGATGAAGACGCCCATGTCGCGCGCGGTGGCGGCCGAGATGGCTGGCCAGTTGCGCTGGTCGAAGTAGTACCAGTGCAGGTTGACGTACGAGAACTCATCGGACTCGATGGCGGGGAGGATGGCATCGAGCGGACCGTGGGTGGAGAAGCCGACGTGGCGTACGAGGCCCTCGTTCTGGAGGCGGCGGCAGGCTTTGAGCGAGCCCTGGCGCAGGGTCTTCTGCACGAGCTCCGGCGTATTGATGCCGTGGATGCTCAGCAGATCGACGTAGGGCAGGCGCAGGTTGGTGAGGGATTGATCGAAGACCTTGCGGAACTCGGATTCGCTGTCCTTGGGGCTGATCTTGGTTTGGACAAGGATTTCGTGGCGCGGGAGGGTGGGCAGGACGAAGCCGAGTTGATACTCGCTGGAGCCATAGCCGCGGGCGGTTTCGATATGGTTGATGCCGCAGGCGACGGCGCGGCGCACGGTGGCGTCGAGGTTGGCCTGAGCGCGGCGGTCGAGATCCTGCGGGGAAATATCCTGCCAGGACTGCTGGTAGCGCATCCCGCCGCAGGACAGGACGGGCATGGCCAGTTCCGTACGCCCGAATCGCCGGTAGATCATGCTGCCGCCGGTTGCACTCATTCGCCGTGGGGTCCCCTCATCGCCTGGCATTGCGTGACGTTACCCAGACGCGGATCTCGCGCAGCGTGGCCGCCCAGCGCTCCGGCGCGAGTCGTTCCTCCAGGAACAGATCATACAGAGACAACACGGCTTGCACCAGTGTTTGCACCATCATCATGCGGTCCTGGAACATGCTGACGGCATCCGCGATTTCGCCCTTGGGAAGTTTGACGCCGCGGAAGACGAAGGCATCGGCGTCGAACTCGACGGTCCACTGCTGTTGATCCTGGGCGATGGTGAGCTTGGCGCGCTGGAGTTTTTTGCCGGCGAGGAGTGCGGCCTTGGCCTCGCTGCTGAGGAGGGGTTCGCCCTTGCGGAGGCGGGCTTCGTGGGCGCCGCCGCCCTCCATGACGAACAGCAGCGGCCCCTGCAGGGCGACGGCGAAGGTGCTGGCGCCGGACTCGAAGGCACCGCCGCGGATCTCCGAGAAGAACCAGAGCCAGGTGAGGAAGTCCAGGCCGATGCCGGGTGCGACTTCCTCGTCCGGGCACTCCGGCGAGAAGCTGGAGGGGGCGAGGTCGCGCAGGCTGCGTTTTTTGCGTTTGAGGCAGGCGGACTCCGGGGTCATGGGGACGATTTCGATGCCCTGGGTGGCGTGCATGTGCTGGGTGAGGACGTCGGCCTGGGCATCGGAGAGGGCGCCGGCGAGCATGGCTTCGCCGCGGCGGCCGCAGATGATGGGGATGCCCGTCAGCTGGGGCGGCATCTGGGGGAGGAGGCGGTCGGTGACTTCCTTGCGGATGCGCATGCGCTCATCGCGCTTGAGGAACTCGAGCCCCTGAGCCTGGAGTGCGGCGAGTTCCTCCATGACACATTCGGCGCGCAGGAGGGCAGCGGGGATGCGGCGCTCGGCCTTGACGAGGGTGAGGCGCAGGTAGCTGCCGCGGTACGCAGTGGTTTCCGTGATGTTGCGATCGAGCAAGTGGCGGCCGGTGACCCAGCCCACGGACGGTTCACGGCCGAGGGTGTCGAGCGGCGTTGCGGCGTGCGACGCGAAGCGCTTGACGTGGTCTTCCGGCAGGGGGTGCGGAAGGTAGAAGATTCTGAAACTCAGACTGCCGCTGTCAAATCCCATGGGTGGCTCCTTCGAGGCCCATCATGGCCGATGGTGGCGCGCCTGTCCACTACGCGACGGCGATGCACTCGATTTCGACGAGGGCGTCCTTGGGGAGTCGGGCCACCTGCACGGTGGAGCGGGCGGGGGTGTGGCTGCCGAAGGCGCGGGCGTATACGGCGTTCATGGCGGCGAAGTCGTTGAGGTCCTGGAGGAAAACGGTGGTCTTGACGACGGCCGCGAGGCTGGAGCCGGCGGCGGTCAACACGGCGGAGAGATTGCGCAAGACCTGTTCCGTTTGTTGTTCGGCGTTGGTGCCGACGAGTTGCATGGATGACGGATCCAGTGCTAATTGACCCGAGCAGAATATAAAAGGACCCTGGCGGGTGGCGGGGGGGTAGGGGCCGAGGGTGGCGGGGGCGGAGGGGGTGTGGATGATGTCCAGGGGGGAGGCCGTGTGGGGGACCAGTCATCGGTAATCGGTGATCGGTGATCAGTGGGATGTGGGATGTGGGATGTGGGGCCGAAAAGGAAAAAGCCGCGCGAAGCGGTCCGCGCGGCTTTTTCGCCTGAACTCGAGGAGTCCTTACTTCTTCTTGGGAAGCACGGCGTCCTTGCAGGCCTTGGCCAGGCGGAACTTCACGACCTTCTTGGCCGGGATCTGGATCGTCTCGCCGGTGGCCGGGTTGCGGCCGACGCGCGCCTTGCGGTTGACCAGCACCAACTTGCCGAGGCCCGGGATGGTGAAGCCATCCTTGGCACCACGGTAAGCGAGCTGCACGAGCGACTCGACGGCGATGCCCGCTTGCTTCTTCGTGATACCGGTGGCGTCCGCCACGGCGGCCAGGATCTGGGACTTGGTCTTAACTGTAGCCATGTTGGCTCCTCGCGTGTTGTGTTGTTGTGAATTGACAGGGCGCCAACGCCCTTCAAATTCTTCGCAATCATACGGGAAACGCGGGCGCTGTCCAGTGTCTTTGCGCAAATTTCTAAGGGATTTGCGGGAAACGACTGAGGGTGTTTACCACGAGTCGGTGTGGAGGCGCTCGGATTTGAAGCGGGTGCGCGGTGGAGGAGGTGATTCGGGCCACCCGATACTGAGGATGGCGATGGGCATTACGGAGTCGGGCAGGGCGAGGACGGTGCGTACGTGTTGGAGGCGATCGGGGCGTGGGTGGACGTTGATCCAGCAGGCGCCGAGGCCCAGGGCGGCGGCGGCGACGAGGAGGTTTTCGATGGCGGCGCTGCAATCCTGCAGGAGGAGGGATTCGCTGTGGTCGTGAGCGAGGGCGAGGTCGCCGCAGATGGCGATGCCGAGGGGGGCGGTGCGGAGGAAGGAGCCGTTTGGCAGGCCATCGACGAGGCGGCTGCGGACGGCGGGGTCGCGCAGGACGACGAAGTGCCAGGGGTCGGTGGCGACGGCGGAGGGTGCGGCCATGGCGGCCTCGAGCAGATCGTGGATGAGGGCATCGGGGACGGGCTTATCGAGATAGCGGCGGACGCTGCGGCGGTTGAAGAGGATCTGCAGAGTTGGGTTCATGGCGACCTCCGTGGGCGTGTGATCGGGCGTGATGGGGGGCGTGCCGGTGCCGGGGCGGCGGCGCCAGTCAGGCGGCGATCCTGAGGATCGATCCATTCCTCGGCGAGGGCCCAGGCGGTGAACTTGCGGCGCAGGTCTTCCCAGCCGCAGCCGACGTCGGCGGCGGGCTCCTCATAGAGTTCGTCCATGAGGCGGTCGACGATGCCCATGACGGGGCCGCGGACGCGCAAGATGCCGAGCCAGCCGCGGGCGATGCGCGCCAGGCGGCGGTCGGCGTCGTGGCGGTCGACACCCTCGTAGGCGGCCATGAAGGCCATGGCGTCGCGTCGCGCCTGTTCCCGTCGGTTCATGGGGGAGAGTGTCGGGGGCGGAGGGCGGAGTGTCGAGTGTCGAGTGTCGAGTGTCGAGTGTCGAGTGTCGGGTGTCGAGTGTCGGGTGTCGGGTGTCGGGTGTCGGTGCCGACAACGATCGGACGCATCGGCAGAAGTCCGGACTTCGCCGCTCGCCGTTCCGTGTTGGATATTCTGCGGTTGCCCGGAGACCGGAGATGCGTGCAAAAGGATGGCGGCGCGCATTCGGATTTGCAGGGGTGTGGTGGGGTGGCATAGTGGGCGGCTGTCTCGCGCTGACAGGGTGGGCAGCGCGGTTGCGGGGGGCATGGCGGGCGGCGCATGTTTCCCGCTGTGCGCGTCGGCCGCCCGGGTGAGGACTTCTCATGGCCATGCCTGTTTCGTTGCGTCGATTCGGTCAGTCCGGACTTCCCCTGCTGCATGCGCGGGTGCGTGGAGAGGCCATGCTGCGGGATGTGAAGCGCATCATTGCGACAGACCGCTGGAACTCATTTGACCAATTTCATGTGACGTCGCGATTTGTGCAGGAGCGCTTTGGGGCGGTGGGTGCGCGGGCGGAGCTGTATCCGGTGCCGACGCGGGGGCCGGACGGGACGGGGCGCTGGCGGGTGCAGCAGGCGTCGGACGTGAAGGCGGCGACGCTGGATGTGATTGCGCCGGTGCGGCGGCGGGTGCTGGACTTTGCGAAGAACCCGTGGCACGTCGTGCAATGGTCGGCGGCGACGCCGGCGGAGGGCGTGGAGAGCGAACTGATCGTGATAGACGACCGGGAAGCGCTGCGGGCGGTGAAGGCGGACTCGCTGCGGGGGCGGTGGATATTGACGCGGCTGAGTCCGTGGCACGCGGCGCACGAGTTTGCGAGGACGGGGGCGGACGGCATTCTGTGCGGCAACCCGGTGGGGACGGGGTGCGGCGGTTCGGCGCGCGAGCAGCAACTGGAGTCGGCGACGGAATGGACCAAGCTGGGGTGGAGCGGGCTGCCGATGGAGCATGCGGGGTTGTCGCTGGTGGCGCTGACGATACCGGGCGAGGAGAATGTGCGCTTGCGCGCGCTGATTCAGCGCCACGGCCGTGTGCGGATCCGGGCGCGTGTGGACGTGCGCCGCTATGTGGGCACGCACGATCTGGTGATGGGGGTGGTGCCGGGCTGGGGCGATCCGAAGGATGAGGTTTGGGTGATGTCGCACAGCGCGGAGCCCGGCGCGGCCGACAATGCGTCGGGGGTGGCCACCTGCATTGCGGCGGCCGGCGCGCTCGAGCGGGCGATTCGCGAGGGCGTGCTGCCGCGCCCGCGGCGTTCGATCCGGTTCCTGGTGGGCTATGAGTGCTACAGCTTCTTTCACTACATGGAGTGCGTGCGGCGGTTGCAGCCGGCGCTGGCGGGGGTGGTGGTGGACAGTGTCGGTTACCACTCGCGCTACTGCAACGGGCGCTGGAACTGGCACTCCACGCTTCCGGCCTCGGCGGGGTTCGTCAACGAGATCGGCGAGTCGATCCTGAACGCGACGTTGCGCATCGACAATCCGGGTTACCGGGTGGTGCCGCAGCCGTTTGTCTCGACGGAGGACACGCTGGCGGGCGATCCGAAGTATGGGTTTCCGTGCCCGTGGATGAACACGCACTACAAAGCGGATCTGGTGGGGTACGACGCCTATCACACGTCGGCGGATGTGCCGGCGCTGCTGAATCCGCGGGGGCTGGCAGCGGCGGCGACGGCGACGGCCGGCTACGTGCATTACCTGGCGGATGCGGATAGCGCGGGCATGCTTGAGATGGCGCGTTCGCACACGGACGCGGTGCTGGCGGACCTGGCGGCCCAGCCGCGCCAGACGCGGGCGTGGGCGCAGATGCGGTGCGCCCAGCATGGGGTCTCCATGGAGCGGTTGCAGCGCTGGATGTGGGGCGGGGATCGGCGGGCGTTGCTGCGCACGCTGGCTGCGATGGAGCGCGAGGTGCGGCGCGCGGCAGCGGCCGGGCGGCGGCCGGCGCTGGCGAGCCGCCGCGTGCCGGGCGCGAACCGCGTGGTGTTTCGGACGCGGCTGCTGGCGCCGGACGTCGAGAACATCGCGCCCGACGCGCGTCAGCGCCTGAAGGACTCCGGCATGGACCGGCGGCCGCTGTTCTGGGCGAACGGCGAGCGGACCATCGGCCAGATTGACCTGATGCATGCGGCGCAGAGCGGCAAGGCGCCTGCGGCGGACAAGATGCAGGAGCATTTCGAGGGCATGCGCGCCGCCGGCTTCGTGGAACTGGTGGCGCCTGCGCGATTAATGACCCCTGATAAATTATCGCGGGATTTGCGCGCGCTGGGGTTGAGCCCGGGGATGGACGTGATGGTGCACAGCGCGCTGTCGCGCATCGGGCATGTTCGGGGCGGTCCGAACACGGTGATCGACGCGCTGCTGAAGGCGATCGGGAAGGAGGGGACGCTACTGGCGCCGTCCTTCAATCATGGACTGGCGGCGGTGTACAATCCGCTGGCGACGCCGACGATCAATGGGGCGATTCCGGAGGCGTTCTGGCGGCGGCCGGACGCGCGCCGGAGTTTGCATGGGACCCACGCGGTGGCGGCGATCGGTGCGAGTGCGGACGCGTATCTGGACGGGCACCTGGAAGCGGGGATTTGGGGTGCGGAGAGCCCGATCGGCCGGCTCGTGGAGCGCGGGGGGTACATTCTGTGCCTAGGCGTATCGCCTGAGGCGGCGACGGCGTATCACATAGCCGAGATTTCGGTGCCGTGCCGGTGTTTGTCGATGTTCGACGGCAAGGACATGCGGGTGGCGGCGGACGGCACGCTGACGCAGTCGCCGGGCCTGTTGTGGCGTGGGGACAACTGCCCGGTGTCGATCGCGACGATGGAGGCGGGGTTGGAGCGGGCGGGGCAGCTAAAGCGCGGGAGCGTGGGGCGGGCGGTGGCGCTGCTGTTCAAGGCGAAGGATTTGTGGGCGCTGCGGCGCCGCGATCTGGCCAAGGCGTGCCCGACGTGCACGGTGCGGCCGGATCCGAAGTGGAAGGCCATGGCGTAGCGGCGGCGGTCGCGGTGGCGGGTGGTTGCGGACGGTGGTGTGCGTTTGGTGCGCCTGGAGGCGGCGAGATTACCCGCATCGCGGCGTTCTCCGACTTCGCCAGGAGGCTTCGCCGGACAAGTCGGAGGCGGGGCAGACCGCAGTCTGGCCCCGCCTCCTCGGCCTTGCGCTGCGGGCAATCTGGCCACCTCCATTCGCATCCCTTCGGGCACCCAAACGCACCCCACGGGTGCCCCTCGAGAAAGACAACGGGGCGTTGCCTTTCTCGAGGATTCCGGAGATGTGCTTCGAGTGTCGGCAGGGCGAGGACGTACCGAGCATCAGCGGTCGGGCCCGCGTGCGGCCGGGGCGGCTACTGAAAACTATAGTCGGGCTTCGCCCGCAAGAGCACCGGACTTGCGAAAGGCGCAACGCGGTCAGCGGCCGCAACCCATTCGGAGTAACCACGGATGGCACGGATTACACGGATGGTAGCGATAGGTCCGTGAGATCCGCTCGGCGCAGCCTCGCGCTCCAGGGAATCGATGGAGCGCGAGGCTGTGGCGAGCGTTAAGGGCGGTGGTGGTGCACGGCGGCTGAGAGTTTGTCGGCGAATGGCGGGGTGAGGATGCCGCTGTTGGTGATGAAGCCGGTGATGAGGGCGTGGGGGGTGACGTCGAAGGCGGGGTTGGCGACGCGGACATCGGGCGGGGCGAGTTGGCGGTTGCCGAGGCGGCGAACTTCGTCGGGGTCGCGTTCTTCGATGGGGATGCCGCGACCATCGGCGAGGGCGAGATCGATGGTGGAGTAGGGCATGGCGACGTAGAACGGGATGTGGTGGTAGTGGGCGAGGATGGCGAGCCCGTAGGTGCCGATCTTGTTGGCGGTGTCGCCGTTGGCGGCGACGCGGTCGGCGCCGACGATGACGAGGTGGACGCGGCCGGCCTGCATCATGGCGGCGGCCATGTTGTCGCAGATGGTTACGACGTCGATGCCGGCGTGGCGCAATTCCCAGGCGGTGAGGCGCGCGCCCTGGAGGAGGGGGCGCGTTTCGTCGGAGTAGACGGTGAAGCGCCGGCCGGACGTGTGGGCGAGGTAGAGTGGGGCGAGGGCGGTGCCGAAGTCGGCGGTGGCGAGGGCGCCGGCGTTGCAGTGGGTGAGGACGCCCATGCCGTCGTGGATCAGCGGGGCGCCGTGGTGGCCGATGGCGCGGCAGAGGGCAATGTCTTCGGCGAGGATGGCGAGTGCGGCGTGGAGGAGGGAATCGCGCGGGTCGGTGGAGGCGGGGGCGTGGTCGAGCGCGGTTGCGCAGCGGGTGAGGGCCCAGGCGAGGTTGACGGCGGTGGGGCGGGCGGAGGCGAGATAGGCGGCGACGCGGGCGGTTTCGGCGCGGAAGGTGGCGCGGTCGGAGGGGTCGTGATCCTGCATGGCGGCGGCGAGGCCCAGCGCGGCGCCGCAGCCGATGGCCGGAGCGCCGCGTATGGATAGGCGGCGGATGGCGTCGAAGATGACATCGGCGGAGGCGGTTTCGGCGAAGGCGAGGCGATCGGGCAACTGGGTCTGGTCGATGAAGCGGACGACGCCGGGGCGCGGGGTGAGGCCGGGGGTTGGGCCATCGAGGATCTGGCCGGTGGCGGTTTTCCAGCGGATGGTTTCGAGCATGTTCCTTGCCAGTGTCTGGATGTCTTGGCCCGAACGTTCACCACGAAGTACACGAAGGTCGGAGGCGAGTGGGGCTTCGTGTCCTTCGTACTACTATCATGCAACTTCTTGTTTTCCTGAGAAGATTTTCAGCCACAAAAAGGCACAAAACGCACAAAAGCACCGGCGCTATAGCGCCGTTCATTGTTTGCGCATTTTGTGCTTTTTTGTGGCAAATCCAGTTTGGTTGCGGCCTTTAGAGGCCGCGCTGGGCTCATCGTGGTGCAGATTCCGTGTGTTGCGGGTTCCTTGCTCGTGAGGTACGTTACGGCAGATTGAGGGGGGTGCGCAATGCGCGATGAAGAGTTGCAGGCGGCGTGTGACGAGCTGGCGGGTTTCATGCGCCGGTTGTATGAGCGCGGGCTGACGACCACGTCGGGCGGCAACTTGTCGCGGCGGTTGGCGGATGGGCGGGTGTTGATCACGGCCTCGGGCACGGACAAGGGGCGGATGACGGGGGCGGATGTGGCGGTGCTGGATGCCGGTGGGGGCAACCAGACCCCGGCGCGGAAGCCGAGCATCGAGACGTCGATGCATCTGGAGATTTTGCGGGTGCATGCGCGGGTGGGTGCCGTGGTGCATGCGCATCCGCCGTCAGCGACGGCGTTCGCGGTGGCGGGGCGGGTTCCGAATTGCCGGCTGATGGCCGAGGCGTATGCGTTGATTGGCGAGCCGGCGGTGGCGCCGTACGCGCTGATGGGCACGCCGGATCTGGCGCAGTCGGTGGCGGGCAGCATTGGCCCGCACACGGCCTGCGTGCTGATGGAGAACCACGGGGTGCTGGCGGTCGGGCGAACCGTGCTGGAAGCGTTCGACTTCCTTGAAGTGCTGGAGAACGTGGCCCGCATCCATCTGGCGGCCCTGACCCTGGGCACGCCGCGCGAACTGAACCCAGACCGCTGCCGCGCGCTGGATGAATTCATGGGGCGGCGGCCGGCGTAGCCGCGTTACGGGCGGCCGATTCCATCGCGTTCGTCCCGTTTTCATGAACGAATCTTAAGTGAGATCGGATGGTGGGTGGGGGGGGGCACGCGTAGGGTGTTGGCATGCGAATCTTCAAGGAGGCCAACATGCGGCGAACGACCTGGGTGGCAGTCATCTGGCTGGGGCTAAGCGCGGCAGGGCATTGCGCGATCCCTGAGGCGGGGCCGTTGGACTATAGCGGCCATGCGCGGGTGGCGTTTGAGGGGGACTCGACGTTGCATGGGTTCCATGGTCATGCGGCGACGGATGAGATTCGGGTGCATGTGGATGCGGTGACGAATGCGGCGGCGGGGGCGACATGGGATGCGGCGGGAGAGCTGCGGGTGCTCGCGCTGAGCACGGACCACGAGAAGCGCGACGCGAACATGTTGGCGATGCTGCATGCGGACTTGTTCCCGACGGTGGATGCGGTGCTGGAGGATGCGCCGGTGCCGGTTGGCGATGAGGTGGAGGCGCCGCTGCGGTTGCGGATCGGTTCCCATGATGCGACGGTGCCGGCGACGATTTCCGCGTGGACGCAGACGGTGGACGGGGTGACGTTCCGATTGCAGTTTGAGGTCTCGCTGCACGAGTTTGGCCTGAAGCCGCCATCCGTGCTGGGGTTGATCAAGGTGGGTGATGTGGTGAAGGTGGATTGCGAGGTGGTGGCGGGGGCGAGACACGATGCTGACGTCGCCCGTGCGCGGCCCGTGCTTCGCAGCGAGGCGCCGCTACGCAGGGTAGCAAGCGCCCGGGCCACCTTCGGCGCCGTGGAGAACTTGCTGTGAGTGAAGGCCTGTACTCGGTGCGCCAGCGCGTGTTTGCGGGCGTGTATGGCGGTGTGACGCAGGTGCTGTATGTGGCCTCGATTCTGAGCATGGCGCTCGGGCTGGCGTCGGGCATGACGCTGGGGCGCGGGCGGTTTCAGGGCCTGCAGGCGGTGGCGGCGAATGTGGCGCTGCTGATGTTTTTTCCGGTGCTGCATTCGCTGTTGCTGGGAGCGCGTGGGCGGAAGGTGGTGGCGCGGGCGATGCCATTTGGGTTGGGTGGGGCGCTGTCCACCACGACCTTTGCGTTGGTCTCGGCGTTGCAGTTGTTGATGGTGTTCTGGCTGTGGTCGCCGGCGGGGGTGGTGTGGTGGCGACCGCAGGGGCTGCTGGCGGCGGTGTGGATTGCGGTGCATGTGGCGAGTTGGCTGTTCCTGGGCAAGGCGCTGATGGATTCGCAGTTGTCGCTGCACACGGGGACGCTGGGGTGGTGGGCGGTGGTGCGCAATCGCAAGCCGCAGTACAAGCCCTTTGCGACACAAGGCGTGTACCGGCATGTGCGCCAGCCGATCTACCTGGGCTTTGCCCTGATCTTGTGGACGGCTCCGGTGTGGACCCCGGACTGGCTGGTACTGGCGGGAGGCTGGTCGCTATACTGCTTCGTGGGGGCGATGATGAAAGAGCGGCGGTTCGTGGGATTCTTTGGGGATAAATTTAGGGCGTATCAGCAGCGGGTGCCCTTCTGGTTGCCGCGCTTTGCGCGGTCGGCCGCGGTGGGCGCCGTGGCGAGCGGCGGGGTGGCGTCGCCGCTCGACTGCGACGTGCTGGTGGTGGGCGCGGGGCCGATCGGGCTGCTGCTGGCGGGGTTGCTGGCGAAGGCGGGCGTGCGCGTGCAGGTGATCGACAAGCGCCATGGTCCGCCGGAGCAATCGATGGCGATTGGGATCACGCCGCCGACGTTGCAGATTCTGCACCGGCTTGGATTGGACCAGGCGTTTGAATCGAGTGGGGTGTTGATCCAGCGCGCGGTGGTGCACGAGAACCAGCGGGTGGTGGGGCAGTTGGGGTTCCAGCGGGTGCCGTCGCCTTACCGGTATGTGCTGTCGTTACCGCAATCGGAGACGGTGTCGCTGCTGGCGGAGCGGGTGGCGCGCGACGAGCAGGTGACGCTGCGGCAAGGTGTGGAGTTCGAGGGGCTGGCGCAGGATGAGGCGGGGGTGACGGCGACGGTGCGCGACGCGGCCAGCGGGGCGATGTCGGCCATACGGGCGCGGCTGCTGGTGGGGTGCGACGGGAATCGCAGTCGGGTGCGGGAGTGCCTGGGGCTGGCCTTTCGCGGGCGCCAGCATGCGCAGCGCTTCGTGATGGCGGACTATGCGGATGATACGGGCCTGGGGGCGGATGCGCATTTGTTTTTCACGCGGGACGCGTCGGTGGAGTCGTTTCCGCTGCCGGGGAAGCGGAGGCGCTGGATCGTGCTGGAGCGGCCAGGTGCGGCGCTCGATCCGGGGGCGTACCTGGTGGACAAGGTGCGGCGGCTGACGGGGCACGAGCTGGCGGGCTGCGCGCGCTCCTTCCTGAGCGGGTTCCAGCCGCGCTCGTGCATGGCCGAGCGGTATTCGTCGGGGCGCGTGGTGTTGTGTGGCGATGCGGCGCACGTGATGAGCCCGATCGGCGGGCAGGGGATGAATACGGGGCTGGCGGACGCGGAGCTGCTGGCGGAGTTGCTGCCGGCGGCACTGGCGCAGGCGGGGCGGTTACCGTCGGCACTGGCGGTGTATGAGCGGTTCCGGCGGCGGGCGTTCCGGGTGGCGGCGCGGCGCGCGGTGATGGGGATGTGGCTGGGGACGCGGCGGGGCGCGGTGGCGTCGGCGCTGCGCGGGTGGCTGGTGCGGCAGTTGCTGTTGCATCCGGGGCATGAGATGCGGCTGGCGCAGTGGTTCACGATGCTGTCGGTGCCGTTCCACAACGCGTCGCGGGTGACGGCGCGGGAGTGAGGAAGGGCGCTCGGCACAGCCTCGCGCTCCAGGGGACATTGGAGCGCGAGGCTGTGCCGAGCGAACAGAGGCGTGGCGAACGAATGCCCGCGCGGCGGAGCGCACGGGCCACCGGGGGACGGAAACACCCAACACCCAACACCCAACGCTCAACACCCAACACTCAACACTCAACACCCAACATCGAACATCGAACATCGAACACCGAACACCGAAGTTTTGGCGTCCAGGTGCCGACCGGAGGTCTACGGGACGCCAAAGAGTCTGGTGCGGTAGTGGCGGACGGGGGTGGGGGGGGGGACGACGTAGATGGTGATGACGGAGCCGGTGCTGGCGATGGGGTTGGCGTTGGTGACGTCGGTGGCGGAGAGGGCGGCGGGCCAGTCCTGCCAGGCGTTGAAGCGGATGTTGGTGCTGGCCTGGACGCGATAGGACTTTCCGGTGACGGTCTGGAAGGTGAAGGAGTCGCGTTGTTGAGCGCCGATGCGGGCGGCGGCGGAGGCGGCGAGCACGCTGAGGCGGTTGGTGGGGATGGTGCCGGCGTAGAACTCCTGCCAGTTGTAGAGGCCATCCAGGTCGGTATCTTCCTCGGCGCCGGACTGGGTATCGGGGATCCCATAGCCGGAGAGCCACCAGCCGGGGACGCCGTTGGTGTTGTGCGTGCCGACGGTGAAGAGGGCGGTGACGTTCAAGTTCGTGCGGACGTAGAGGTTGGTGGACATGGCGGTGGTGACGAAGCTACCGGTCCAGTTGCCCCAGGAGTAGTTGGCATTGGTGACGGTGGCGGCGATGGTGACGAGGATGTTGGTGGGGTACTGGGCGAGCAGGGGCGTGATGGAGACGGAGCCGGCCTCGACCGGCGAGCGCGCGAGGGACACGGTGAAGTAGGGGCCCGTGTAATTCGTGGCGGAATCCTTGAGCCGGAAGAGCGCGGTGAGGGTCATATTGGAGCTGAGGGCGAAGACATTGGTGATGGCGACGCTCTCGAAGCTGCCAGTCCAGCCGGACCATTCGTAGGTGGAGTTGGTGGTGGTGGCCCAGACGGTGACGAGGCGGTTGGTGGGGTAGAGGGCGCTGTTGGGGGAGACGTGAGTGGCGCCGGCATTGGCGGGGCTGGCGGCGAGGGTCAGTGTGTAGAGCGGGCCGTCATAGTCGGTCTTGCTGGCCTGGGCGGTGTTGCCGTAGGCGCCGAGGTTGGCGACGAACCCGTTGTAGGCAGGCTCGAGCTCGAAGGGCAGGGACGTGTCGCCGGCATCGATGCAGGGGGAGTTGGCGGGGTCGGCGTTCCATAGGCCGCCGTGATAAGAGCCGGCCATGGACTGCAGGTGGAAATCCTCGGTGGGTACGTCAACGAAGAGCGGGTTGCCGCCGAGGCTGTGCGGGTCCTTGACGTAGGCGCGGCTCCAGAGGGTGGCATTGGTGATGGCGCACGTGATGCGCAGGGAGTTGAAGTAGACGTGGTAGGCGGCGCCGGAGCCGGCATTGCGGTTGTAGAGGGCGATGCTGTCGACGCTGGCGTACGCGGTGCCGCCGAGGGTGCCGGTGATGACATTCGTGACACTGCTGGCGTTGTTGACGATGGCGAGGGAGTAGGTGTCGTTGGTGGCGAGCGCGAGCGACAGGCGCAGGCCGGAGTCGGTGTAGGGGACGCCGGTATCGCGCAGGCCGAGGCTGTCGACGACCTGGTAGTTGCTGCCGCCGCCGAGGAAGAAGAATTCGAAGCGAGCGCCGAGGTTGTAGTCCACGGGTGAGGCGGTGGCATTGCCATTGCGCAGGACCAGGCCGACGGCATTGCCGCCATCGACGAAGCCGTTATCCATGGCGATTTCGAGGGTGCCGCCGGGGGGCAGGGGGGCCGGGCGGTAGGCGACGGCGTGGTTGTTGCTGCTGGCGTTGAGGCCCCAGGAGCGCTGGCTGGTGTCGATCCCGGGTACGCTGCGGGCGGCGTTGTTGGTGGAGGAGCCGATGAAAAATCCGTTGTTCCAATCCTGGCCGAGGGCGGTGATGGTTTTGGTCCAGCTGCCGAGGTTGGTTCCGCCGCTGGCGGCGAGCCAGCCGCTGTTGTAGGCGGGGTCGGCGGCGGAGTCGTAGGCCTCGGGCCAGAGGGCGACGGCGCCGGCATCGGTGGCGAGCAGGCAATTGTAATCGCTGACGAGGGCGGAGGCGGGGAGGGTGCGCAAGTTGGGGACGATGATGGCGAGTTTGCCGGCGCCGGTGGCCCAGACGATGTTGTGGCGGTTGGTGACGAATTGGGGCAGGGCCATGTAGACGCCGTTGCCGCCATAGACGGTGTTGTGTTCGAACATCATGCGCAGGTTGCCGGAGGCGAAGAAGGCGTTGGTGCCGGCATTGTTGATGAACAGGTTGTTGCGCACGTTGATGCCCTCATTGCCGAGGGCGCGCAGACCGGTGCGGGCGTTGCGGGAGATGCGGTTGTCGCGGATGGTGAATCCGGGGCCCCAGTCGATGTTGATGCCGTCGCGGCCATTGCCGGTGGCGAGGTTGCCGGCGACGGAGCCGTTGGAGCCATAGAGGAAGATGCCCTCAAAGGTGTTGCTGGCGACGGTGTTTCCGAGGATCTGTTCGCCGCCGCTGCCGTGGTTGACGTTGATGCCCTGGCGCGCATTCCAGCCGGACAGGTTGGCGCTGATCATGGGGGTGGAGCAGTAGTCGACGAAGAGCCCGGCGTTGGCATTGTAGAGGAACTGGTTGCTGACGATGGTTGGCGCGACGCCGTATTCCATGGAGACGCCATGGTAGAGGTTGCTGATGACGCGGCAATTCTCCACGCGGGCGCCGGTGACATAGTAGAACTCCAGCGCGCCGAGGACGGGGTTGTTGTTCCAGGCGGTGCAGTCGCGGATGACGATGTTGATGGCGCGCGAGCCGGAGGAGCCCCAGACGACGACCGCGCCGCCGGCACCGGTGATGCGCAGTTTCTCGAGGGTGACATAGCCGCCGCCGGGGGTATTGATGAAGATGGCGTCGGCGAGATCATCGGCGCGGTCGAAGGTGGTGCCGGTGGCATGGGTGGAGCCGCGGAAGAGGACGTCGGCGGCCGCGCTGCCGGTGTCGGCGCTGGGGATGGTGATGGTATTGGCGAGGATGTAGGTGCCGGTATCGATGAAGACGGTGTCGCCGGGCGCGAGGTCGTAGGTGGAGAGGACGTTTTCGAGGGTGGACTTGGGTGCGGCTGGGGAGGTGCCGGCGTTGGCGTTGTTGCCGACGGCGGTGGCGTAGACGTCGCCGGCGGTGGCGGCGTCGTTGACGAAGTAGTTCATGGCGGCGGAGGTGGTGAAGTTCGTGGTGCTGTCGGCCCAGTCGGCGCCGCCGCCGTTGATGGCGTAGCAGCGGTAGAAGTAGACGGTGGAGCGTTGGAGGCCGGTGACATCGGCGCCGAAGGAGGCGGCCTGGGTGCCGAGGGCGTTGGTGCGGGACCAGGCGGCGGGGTTGGTGCCGCCATCGCTGGTGCCCCAGTAGATGGAGACCGTGGGCGCGGGCACGCCTTCAATGACCTCGCCGCGCAGGCGGGCCATGCCGCCACGCACGCTGGAGGCGCCGTTGCCGTTGCTCACGCGCGGGCCGCTGACGTCGTTCTCGATGATGGTGATGTTCTCGCGGCCGAGGCCGACGAGGGTGGCGTTGGAGGGCGAACTGAGGCGGAACTCGAAGAAGCGGTCGCCCGTGCTTTCGAGGTCGTCCAGGACAGGCACGGCCACGGTCTGGGTGCTCATGGAGCCGGCGGTCCAGGTGAGTTTGCCGGTGGTGGTCGTATAGTCGCCGGCGGCGGTGGTGGCGGAGCCATCGACGGTGGTGTAGTTGACGGTGACGGGCAGGCCGGACGGGCGGCTGGGGGCGAGGCGCACATTGGCGGGGCCCGCATTTTCGACCAGCGAGTAGGGCGTGCTCTTGAATGTGATTTCGGGGGCGGTGTCGTTATCGATGATGGTGAGGAGGTAGGTGGAGTCGGCGGGTGAGAGGAAGGCGCGGGTGGGGGCGTGGAGGGCCAGGCGGACGGCCTCATCGGTTTCGTTGAAAGCGTCATTCACGACGGAGATGAAGACGTTGCTGGTGGTTTGGCCGGCGCGGATGGTGAGGCTGGTTCCGTACAGTCGGTAGTCCACGCCGCCGCCGGTGGCCGTGGGGGTGAACCCGGGGTCGACGCGATACTGGACGGTGATGTCGTCGCCGTAGATGGCGGGGTTGGTGATGGCAACGCCGACGACGACCATGGCCTGCGTTTCGGAGACGTTGGCGGAGGTGTTGAGGAAGCGGAGGGTGGGCGGGCCGGTGAGGAAGCTGGGTGTGGTGGTGGCCCAGACGGTGCCGTACTGGTTGCTGGCGACGCAGCGGTAGAAATAGGTGGAGTTGGTGGTGAGTGCGGTCACGCGCTGCGTGAAGACGCCGATGGGGGTGATGCCGAGGAAGGCGTTGGTGGTCCAACTGGTGCGGTTGGTGCCTCCATTGGTTTTGCCGTAGTACATCCAGACGTGGGTGTTGGCCCCGCCGTTGGAGAGCAGTTCGCCGGACAGGGTGGCGGCGTTTGACGACACCAGCGAGGCGCCCGTGCCGTTGTCGATGGCGGGCGGGCCGAGGTCGTCGTCGACGATGTTGACGGGGACCGGGTTGACGCCGCCGATCGAGGCGTTCACGGCGGACGAGAGCGCGACGGTGAAGGTTTCGATGGACTCGGGAGAGGCGTTATTGATCAAGGGGATCGTGATGATCTGCGGCGTGGTGCTGCCGGCGGCCCAGGAGAGGGTGCCATTGGTGGCGGTGTAGTCTGAGCCGGCGGTGGCGGTATCATTCGAGGTGGCGTAGTTGACGGAGACGGCACGGCCCGAGGCGGCGTTCAGGTTCACGGTGAGGACGGCGCTGCTGTCGAGTTCGTTGGCATTGTAGGAGACGGCGCCGAACGAGACCGCGGGGAGCGGATCGTTGTCCTGAATGGTGTAGGTGTAGGCATCATTGGCGCCGAGCGAGGCGTTCAGGGGGGCCGAGAGGCCGAGCAGGATGGTTTCGTCATTCTCATCGAGGGCATCGTTGACGATGCTGACGACGATGTTGGTGGTCAGGCGTCCGGCGGGGATGGTGACGTCGGTGGTGGTGAAGCCGTAGTCGTTGGGAGCGAGGGCGGTGCCGCCGGTGGAGGCGACGGTGACGGTGACGGGCAGGGCGGAGGTGGCGGAGAGTGAGAGGGCGATGGAAACGGGGGTGACGCTCTCGGCGCCGGCGGAGGCGGAGGTCGTGAACTGGATGGTGGGGCCGACGGTTGCGAATGTGGCATTCGTATTGGCCCAGCCGATGCCGAGGGAGTTCGAGGCCACGCAGCGGTAGTAGTAGGTGCGGTTGGGGGTGAGGCCGCTGATGGGGGTTGAGAAGGGGCCGACGCCGAGTGTGCCCAGCGACTCCACGCGGTCCCAACCCGCGAAGGTGGCGCCGCCGATTTCGTCGCCCCAGACGATCCAGCCTGTCGGCGCGGGGG
>CAZWQJ010000037.1:0-28963 GCA_964635825.1 uncultured Victivallales bacterium
ACTGCTCGATGATTTTGGCGAGGGTTTGTTCGCGCACGCGTGCCATTTCGGTGGGCGGGACGCGGTCGGCGATGGCGGCGACGCGCACATCGATATCCTGGTCGGCGGTGCGGCGGGCGAGGGTATGTTCGCCGACGCGGGCCAGTACTTCGCTGGGGTCGGTGGGGGGCTGGATGGCAGGCAGGGACTGCAGGCCCGTGAGATCCGTGGGGGCCTGGACGCTGCCCGGTGAGGCAGGCGTGGGCGCGGAAGGCGCGGGCTGCGGGTTCTTGCCGCAACCGAGAACGCAGATCAACATCGCGATGGCGGCCAGATATCTCATTCTCATCTCCTGCTGGTGACCGTCGACTTGCCGATCATGTCGATGGCGATGCGACGGGCTTCCGAGTTCGTCTCGACGTGGTAGCGGACAAATGTACCAAGAATGCGTTCGAACACAAGCACTTGGCGTGGGGAGCACTGAGTGGTGACGAGTACATGGACATCGGGCTGGCTCTGCCAGCGGCGGAGGATGGCGAGTGCATCGGGCGGGAGGGCGGTCGTACGCAGGGGCGGGGCACCGGGAATGGTGCTGCGGTTGGCGCAGGCGGGGCAGACCACGCCATCGCGTCCCCAGCGCATGCCGGTGGTCGGGATTTCGGCAGACTTTCGGCACCGGGTGCATTGGCGCAGTTCGGGCGCGAAGCCCAGGATTCCGAGCCATTGGAGTTCGAACCAGTAGATGGCCTGGGGTTTGGCGCCGTGGGTGTTGAGGTAGTCGAAGAAGAGGGTGGCCAGCCGGTAGAGGGCCGGGTGGGGGTCACCCGACATGGCGGAGTGGAGCAGGAGCTGGTTGGCGTAGGAGGCTCCGGCGAAGGCTCGCCAATCTTCCCGCATCCGGGTGCGGGGCTCCACGAGGGCGCATTCCCGGGCGATGCTCAGGCCTTCACGGTCGCGCGGGTAGTAGAGCAGCTCGGACGTGGAGAAGAGGTCGTATTGGCCCAGGAAGGCGCTGCGGGGGCGGCAGGCGCCCTTCACCATGGAGGAGAGCCGGTCGCCCTCCTCGGTCAGCCAGGTGACTACGTGAGAGGTGTTGGAGTAGGGGGAGATGCGGAGGGGGAGGGCGAGGGTCTTTCGGATCATGGGGAGGGGCTCGATGGTGGGCCACCCGCGTGGGGGCCTGGCGTGTGATCAACCCATGATGTTGTTGAGGAGGCCCTGGTCGGCGGCGCGGCGCAGCCAGCGAAGTTCCCGTTGGCGCATGCGTTGGCGTTGGGCCGGGGTGGCGTCATCCGCTCCATGGAGGTGGTCGCAGGCGTGGGCGAGGTAGAGGGCCAATTCGCGGCATTCGGCGACGGGGCGACTGCGGTTGCGCCAATGGCGCGGGCCCTCCGAGATCGCCCGTTGCACATTGACGGCGACTTCCGCGCGGGTGCCGGCGTCTTCCCCGGGGAGGGGGAGGTACTGGACGGTGATCACGTCGGTGGCGGTGGGCTGGGCCATCCAGTCCTCGTGCAAGTCGCGGATGCCCTGATCGTCGGTCAGAAAGAGATGGAACTCGGCCCAGCCGTTGGCGGGGGCCGCGTCGTTGCGGGCCGTCGCCATCAACCAGCGCACGAGCCGCTCAAGCTTCCGACGGAGTGGCCGACGGTGCTTTTGATGATTGCTTATCGCGATCTTCATCCCGGGGATACGGCGTACGCGCGTGGAGCATGTTGGTGAGGGTGAATACGAATGATTTCTTGATGCGGGCGAGGTCGGCCAGGGTGAGTTGGGAGTTGTCCAGTTGGCCATCTTCCAGGCGGGTATTGACGATTCCGTCGACGAGATCGCTGATGTGGGCGGGCGATACTTTTTCGATCGAGCGGGAGGCGGCCTCGACGGGATCGGCGAGGCAGATGATGGCGGATTCCGGGAAGGAGGGCTTGGGGCCGGTGTAGCGGAAGGTCCAGTCCGCCACATCGCGGCGGTCGTCATCCGTGGTGCCCGTGAGGGCCGATTCGAACTCCAATTGGGCGCGGGCCTTGTCGTGGAAATAGGAAACGAGGGTGGTGCCATGGTGTTCCTGGATGACATCGATAATGGGGCGGGGGAGCTTGTGGAGGAGGGCCATGCTGACGCCCTCCTTGACGTGGGAGGTGATCACGAGGGTGCTCATGCTGGGGGGGAGACGGTCGTGGGGATTGCGATCGGCGCGGATGTTCTCGGTGAAGAAGCCGGGTTTGTAGATCTTGCCGACATCGTGGAAGTAGGCGCAGACGCGGGCAAGGAGGGAGTTGGCGCCGATTTCGTCGGCGGCGGCCTGCGCGAGGTTGGCGACGACGAGGCTGTGGTGGTAGGTGCCGGGTGCTTCCAGGGCCATGCGCTGGAGGAGTGGGTGCCCGAGGTCGGTCAGTTCCAGCAGGGTGATGTCGCTGGAGATGCGGAACAGGCGTTCGAGCGGCGGCAGAATGATCAGGGCCAGGACCGCCGCCAGAAAGCCACTGCCGATGCAGGCGGCGGCCTGCGCGATGACCGTCACCTCATCCACATTCGGGGCGTTGAGGGCGGTGATGCCGACGACACAGAGGATCTGGGCGAATCCGGCGATGACGCCGGCCCGGATGATGCGGGTACGGGTGCGGGCGCGGTGGGCCAGGGAGGCGGCGGTGACGGTGGCGACCAAACCGCCGAGGAAGACGGGGATGCCGGCATTGGCAAAGAGGCAGATGGCCAGCGCGGTCCAGATGCCGACCGCCACGCCGGCAGCGCCCTGGAGAAGCAAGGTGGCGGCGAGGGGGGCCATGGCGAAGGGAAGCAGGAAGGGGACGACCTCGTGGGGCAGGATCGTGGTATGGCTGGCGATGTAGAGGATCAGCTTGACGGGGACGAGGGCGGCCAGGGCGATGAGGGCTAGCAACATCACGTTCGCGGTTCGTCCGATGGTGGCTGGGCGGATGATATTGAGGCCGATGGAGGACGCGAACAGGCAGACCAGGAGGAGGGCGGCCTTGCCGGCGAGGTGAAGGGAGCCGATCACGCCGAAGTGGCCCAGGAGGAGGTGATCGGCGCCCATGAGGAGCGCGGTCAGCAGCCAGAAGAGCAGGGCGACGATCAAGCGCGTGGGCCACCGATCCAACCAGGAGGTTGGTATCGCGGGGGCTTTGACGGCCTTCTTCTCCCGGTCCTTGGTGCGCTTGGCTCGAAGTCTGGAAACGAGGGGTTTCATGAATGCCCAAATTCGGTGTTGCCGTTACCGCTGTCAGAAGATACCGAAGCAGCACCGGGCCCATCGTAGGCGAGCAGCCCCCCCGTGTCAGCCGCAAATCGCATGTGCCAAACGGCCGGGGGTGGGGCGGGAGGGGCTGCTTTGCACTTGTGGCCCGCTGCAAGCGACCGCTATTGTGCCCGCCATGGCCAACTGCATCCATCTTGCCTCGGGTGACGAATTTCTCGCCACCGCCAAGGCCAAGGCGCTGCTGGAGGAGTTTTTGCCTCCCCCGCAGGATCCGCTCGCTCTGGAAGTGATTGATGGGCGGTGTGATACGGCGGATCAAGCCGTCGAGGCGGTTGGCCGTTGCATGGAGGCCCTGGCCACGCTGGGCTTTTTTGGCGCGCGCAAAGGGGTTTGGTTCCGGTGGGTGAATTTCCTGACGGACACGCCGGTCGGCAAAGTGGAGCGGGTGAAGGCGGCGTTGGGGCGCCTTGCCGAAATGCTAAAACGGGGCCTCCCGCCGGAAGTGGCCCTTGTCATCACGGCGGAGCAGGTGGACAAGCGGTACGCCTTCTATCGGGCCATTGCCGAGGTGGGAGCGTTTCACGACTTGGCGATCACGGACAAGCGGGGGGCGGGCCAGGACCAGATTCGCCACATTTTGGAGGATTGCCTGACCAGCCATGGCCTGCAGATGCGGGCCGAGGTGCAGCAGTCCTTTTTGGAGCGGGTGGGGGCGGACATGCGGACCCTGACCACGGAGGTGGCCAAACTGGCGGCGTATGCCGGCACGCGCCGGGCGCTTACGGTGGCGGATCTGGATGCGGTGACGAGCTGGTCCAAGGATGCGGCCGCGTGGGATATTCAGGATGCCTTTGGGCGCCGGGACATGCCCGGGTGCCTGGCGGTGATGCGGCGGCTGCTCTTCCAGCGCGAGACCCCGATGGCGATGATTGCGCTGCTGGAGGCGCGCATCCGGGACTTGATCGTGTACCGGGAGGCTATGGACCGCGGCTGGCTTCGGTTGGTGGCGGGGGCTCGCAACGCGACGTGGGGCACCATGCCGCCGGAGGGGGAGTCCCTGCTGGTGACCGCCTTGGGCCGGGACTATCGGAGTATTCACCCCTTCCGTTTGAAGCTCCTGGTGGAACAGGCCGCCGGCTTCAGCCTGGCCGAGTTGCGCCGTTGCCAGCGGACGGCCGCCGCGGCGCATCGCCAGTTGGTGACCTCTTCCCTGCCCGCGACGCTGATCCTGGATATGATGGTGATCCGGGCGCTGCAACCGGCGCGCGGACGCGCCGCTTCCGCCCGCAATGCCCAGACGGCCCCGCGACGATAACGGGTGGGCGCGGGGTGCGAGCTTGACTTTCCACGCCGCGCTTCCCAGAATAACGACACTTTTTGCGCCAACGTAGCTCAGTTGGTAGAGCAGCTCATTCGTAATGAGCAGGTCGTCGGTTCGATCCCGACCGTTGGCTCCAGTCTTTGTGGTGGTGACGCGCGGGCTGCCGCGTTCACGCCGGCCTTCGCCGTAAGGATACCCGATGCAACTGACCGACGACCAAAAGAAGACGGTGGCGGAATGGGTGCGCAATGGGGCGTCGCTGTCGGATGTGCAGCGCCGCCTGACCGCCGAGTTGGGTCTGTCCATGACATTCATGGATGTGCGGTTTCTGGTGATCGAGCTTGGGGTGGCCGTACAGGACAAGCGGGTGACGAAGCCGGCGGTGGCGAGTCCCTTGGGGGGTGCTCCGGAGGAGGGCGCATTCCCCGCGGCGGGGGAGGATGCGGACGCGCCGTTGGCGGGAGGGCCGCTGGCGGGCCCGGACGCACTCGGCGGTGGCGCCGTGAGCGTGGAACTCGACCGCATCGTCAAGCCGGGCAGCATTGTGAGCGGATCGGTGACGTTCTCGGACGGAGTGACGGCGGCCTGGGCGCTGGATCAGATGGGGCGCTTGTCCCTGAGCGCGCCGCGCCCGGGCTACAGTCCCCCGCCTGAAGATATTCCGGTGTTCCAGCAGGAGTTGCGGCAGGCGTTGGAGCGGCGCGGGTTCTAGTAGGGGTGTCGGCGGCGAGTCATTCCTGCAATCGACTGGCCGGCGGAGTCGGGTGGAGAGGGAGTGTCGCAGAATGGCAGCCGAAATCCGCCTTGTCGCCACCGATCTGGATGGCACCCTGATCGGCAGCGTCAACGAATTGCCGCTGTACACCGATTTCAATGATCAGATTCGCCGGCTGCGCGAGCAGAACCAGGCCATCTGGGTGGCCTGTACCGGACGCACCTACTCGAGTTTTCGGGAATTTTTCCGCCCGATGCGGCGCATGGGGCTGCTGCCGGATTACATCATCATCCGCCACGCGCTGATTTACCGCCGGACGCCCGTGGGCTTCATCCCGCACGTGGTGTGGAACATCAGCATCATGCTCAAGCTGATGCGTGAGGAATCGGCGGCGAATACGGCGATCGATAACTGGCACGAGACGCTGACGGTCGGCGCGGTTGGGGTGGCGACGATCCGGCGCGCGAAGCACCGCCTGGGGTTGCGGTTTGATTCGGAGGAGTCGGCGGCGGTGGCGGCGGACCTGCTGCGGCAGAAAGTCCGTGAGTATCGCCACCTCAAGGTGTACCAGTTGGGCTCGGACCTGGAAGTTCGCATGATTCCGGCCACCAAGGGGCTGGCGCTGTCGGAGCTGGCCACCTACCTCAACATCGAACGCGAGAATGCGCTGGCGATCGGCGACGGACAGAACGACATCAGCATGCTGGATGGGAGCGCGGCGGCCATGGTGGGTTGCCCTGCCAACGCGGATGCGGAAGTGCTCGAGTTGGTCCACCGCATGGGGGGGCATGTGGCCCCGCACCGGGCGTTGCGGGGCGTGATGGATATCCTCGACGCCTTCACCGAAGACCGCGTGTGCAGTGACCTCCCTCATAACTGGGATGAGATCGGGGCCGTGCGCCTCTCCAGTCCGGCGCGCATGAAGAGCCAGCGTTCCGCAGCGCGTCAACACCGGCCCACGGCGCACCCCTGGATGTTTGCCTCCATTGCCTACGCGGGGATCCTCGTTTTTGCCTGCTTCGATATTCTGCCGTTCTCCGCCTTTATCCGGAAGCCGCTGGATCTCCTGGTTGAACTGATGGTGCGGATGAGTTCGTTCCTGTAGGCCAGGGAACGCCATCTTTGGGCTTGTCCGGGGTCCCTCCGGCCAGTACGCTTCCACCTTTTGGCGGTCGCACCTGCCAATGCCTCACGGGGATACGGAGAGGGGCTGCGCATCGAGATTATGAAAGAATTTGGCATCGCCTTATTGGGGTTTGGAACCGTCGGAGCCGGTGTGGTGGAAGGGTTGCAGCGCAATGGCGACCTCATGGCGGCGCGTCTGGGCGCCAGGCCCGTGCTGCGCGGCATCGCCGACGTGGACTTGAAACGCGATCGAGGCGTCAAGGTGGACCCCGCGCTGCTGACCGCGGACGCCGCGGCGCTGATCGACGACCCACGCGTGGACATTGTGGTGGAGTTGATTGGCGGCAAAGGGGTTGCGCGCACGTTCATGCGGCGCGCGCTGGAGCGGGGCAAGTCGGTGGTGACGGCCAACAAGGCGCTGCTGGCGGAGCATGGGGCGGAACTCTTCGACCTGGCGGCGGCGCACAACGCCGAGATCTACTTTGGCGCGAGTGTGGGTGGCGGCATCCCGATCATCCGGTCCCTGCGCGAAGGACTGGTCGCGAACCGGATCGAGAGCCTCTATGGCATCTTGAATGGCACCTGCAACTACATCCTGACCCGCATGGAGCAGGAGGGGTTGCCCTTTGAGGAGGTGCTGCAGGACGCGCAGCGGCAGGGGTATGCGGAGGCCGACCCCACGCTGGACGTGGATGGGTTCGATACGGCGCACAAGGCCGTGCTGCTCGCCTGGCTGGCGTACGGCGTGCGCCTTCCGATTGCCGAGGTCTCCATCGAGGGCATCCGCAACCTGGCGGCTGAGGACATTCGCTACGGAGCCAGCCTGGGCTATCGGATCAAGCTGCTGGCCGTGCTGAAGCGCCACGGCGAACGAATTGAAGTGCGGGTGCACCCCACCATGGTGCCTCGCACCCACATGCTGGCCTCGGTGAGCGGGGTGTTCAATGCGGTCATGGTGCAGGGCGATCTGACCGGGCAAACGCTGTATTACGGACGCGGCGCGGGACGTGAGCCGACCGCCAGCACGGTGCTGGGCGACGTCGCAGACCTGATGAAGAACATGGTGGCGGGTTCGGCCCGCCGCTTCCGGCCCGACCCGGCCGCCGCGGAACCCGTGAGCCTGCTGGACCGCGGCGAGGCCCAGACGCGTTACTATCTGCGGTTGGCCCTGCGCGATCGTCCCGGTTCGCTGGCGTGCATCACCGCCATCCTGGGCCGCCACGGCATCAGCATTGCCTCCGTGCTGCAACAGGAAGTGTGCGCGGATGAGTATGTGCCGGTGCTGATTGTGACGCACCTGTCGCGGGACAGTGAGTGCCAGGCGGCGATGCAGGAAATAGCCAAACTGGACGTCGTCAACGGCGATCCGGTTCGCATTCGGATTGAAGAGTAGCAGGATGCGCCGCCGGCGCTCCTGATGATGAGAAGCCGGCAAGGTCCCGGCGCGAATCCCCAAGGGTGATTCGGCGGCGGACCCACCGCGGAAAAGAGCGAGGAAATCAGCATGAAAGTCTGCAAGTTTGGCGGCACTTCCCTGGCGGACGCCGCGCAGATCTCGAAAGTGTGCGGGATCGTCGAAGCGGAAGCGGCGCGGCGCGTGGTGGTGGTGTCGGCGCCCGGCAAGCGCGCCGCGCACGATACGAAAGTGACGGACCTGCTCATCCACTGCGGCGAGGCGGTTCTATCGGGCGGCGACGGGCATGTGCCGCTGGCGGCCGTGATTGAACGCTACGCCGGGATTGAGCGCGATCTGGGGTTGGATGGCACGATCAGCCGCGCCATGGAGACGGATCTGCGCGCGCGCATGGCCGCCGATCGGTCGCACGCCGGACGCTATCTGGATGCGTTGAAGGCGGCGGGAGAGGATTACAGCGCACGCGTGGTGGCGGCGGCCTTCTGTCGCCGCGGGGTGCCGGCGGTGTACGTCAATCCGCGCGACGCGGGGATGTTGATGAGCGAGGAGTTTGGCCAGGCGCGGTTGCTGCCGGAGGCCTACGCATTGCTGGGGCGCCTGCGCGAGCGCACGGAGATCGTGGTGTTCCCGGGGTTCTTCGGCTACACGCCGTCGGGCACCATTGTGACGTTCTCGCGTGGCGGTTCGGACATCACCGGCTCCATTCTGGCGGCGGCGATGCAGGCCGATGTTTACGAGAACTTCACGGATGTGGACTCGGTGCTCTCGGCCGATCCGCGCATCGTGCCGAATGCGGCGCCGATCCAGGAGATGACCTACCGCGAGATGCGCGAGCTGGCCTACGCCGGATTCAGCGTGCTGCATGACGAGGCCGTGATCCCGGCCTTTCGCGCGGGTATCCCCATCTGCGTGCGCAACACGAATCATCCGGCGGCGCCGGGCACGACGATTGCCCCCGCGCACCGCAATGTGCGCGCCCGCGTGGTCGGCATCGCCAGCGACGCCGGCTTCTGCACGATCTGGCTCGGCAAGTACTTGATGAACCGCGAAATCGGTTTCGGCCGGCGGGTGCTGCAGATGCTCGAGGAAGAGGGGCTCTCCTACGAGCACTCGCCGTCGGGCATCGACAACATGTCGGTGATTCTGAAGGAGGCGGGGCTGACCGCGGCGGTGGAGCAGCGCGTGCTGGCGCGCCTGCGCGGCGAGCTGGCGGTGGACGATGCCGGCGTCGAGCGCGGCCTGGCGCTGGTGATGATCGTGGGTGAGGGCATGCGCTACAGCGTGGGCATGGCCGCTCGCGCCACCAGTGCCCTCGGCAAGGCCGGGGTCAATATCGAGATGATGAACCAGGGCTCGTCCGAAATCAGCATGATGTTCGGCGTGAAAGCTGAAGACCGCCAGAAGGCCGTGCGCGCCTTGTATGCGGAATTCTTTGGCGGTGCCCAGGCAGCGGCCTGACGATGGGCCGGGAGAATGACGTGACCGCAGAATCGCGCGTGCAGATCTATGATACGACCTTGCGCGACGGCGCCCAGGCCGAGGGGATCTACTTCTCGGCGGCCGGCAAGCTGCGCCTGACCGAGCGCCTCGACCGCCTCGGCGTCGACTATATCGAGGGCGGCTACGCCGGCTCCAATGAGAAGGACATGGCCTACTTCCGGCAGGTCAAGACGTTGCCGCTGACGCACGCGCGGGTGGTGGCCTTTGGCGCCACGCGGCGCGCCGGCACGGCCGTGGCGGTGGACCCGCTCGTGAAAAGCCTGCTCGATGCCGACACCGTGGCGGTGGCGATCGTGGGCAAGTCCTGGGAACTGCACGTGCGCGATGTGCTGCGCACGACGCCCGAGGAAAACCTGGCCATGATCCGCGAGACCGTGGCCTACCTCAAGGACCACGGGCGCGAGGTGCTGTTCGACGCGGAACATTTCTTTGACAGCTACCGGGCGAATGCGGACTACGCGCTGGCGGCGCTGCAGGCGGCGGCGGATGGCGGGGCCGACACGCTCGTGTTGTGCGACACCAATGGCGGCACGCTGCCGAACGAGGTCTATGCCACGATGGCGGCGGTGGCACGGCAGGTGCGCACGCCGCTGGCCATCCACGCGCACAACGACATCGGGGTGGCCGTGGCGAACAGCCTGGAGGCCCTGCGCGCCGGCGCCGTGCAGGTGCAGGGCACCATCAACGGGTTCGGCGAGCGCTGCGGCAATACCAACCTCTGCCAGATCATCGCCAACGTGGAGCTGAAACTCGACCGCCGCTGCATCCGCGCGGGGGAACTCCAGACACTGCGCGAGGTGTCGCTCTTCGTGGACGAGCTGACCAACCAGCGGCACGATTCGCGCGCCCCGTTTGTGGGCATGAGCGCATTTTCGCACAAGGCCGGGCAGCATGCGAATGCGGTGCAGAAGAATCCGCGTACCTTCGAGCACATCGATCCGTCGCTGGTGGGCAATGAGCGGCGCATCCTGATCTCCGAGCTCTCCGGCGGCAGCAACGTGCTGTTGAAGGCGATCGAACTCGGCGGCAAGAAGACCTCGCCCGAAGAGTCGCGCGAGATCCTGACAGCGCTCAAGCAACTGGAGAGCAAGGGGTATGCGTTCGAGGGGGCCGATGCCTCGTTCCGCCTGCTGATCCAGAAGGTGCTCAAGGAGCATGTGCCCTTCTTTGAATTGGAAGGATTCCGCGTGATCGTCGAGAAGCGTGGCAAGGACGAGCATTGCCTGTCCGAAGCCACCGTCAAAGTGCGCGTGAAAGGTGAAATCGAACACACCGTCGCCGAGGGCGATGGCCCGGTGAACGCGCTCGATTCCGCCTTGCGCAAGGCCCTGACGCGCTTCTACCCGGAGATCGCGCCGGTGATCCTGACCGACTTCCGCGTGCGCATTCTCGATCCCGAGGAGGCCACGGCCGCCAAGACGCAGGTCGTCATCGAGTCCAGCGACGGCAAGGAGTCCTGGGGAACTGTGGGCGTGTCGGAGAACATCATCGAGGCCTCGTGGGAAGCGCTGGTGGACAGCGTGGAATACAAACTCTTTCGTGACGAAGAGAAAGCGCGGGGCGGACGGACATGAGCATGGAAAAGCATTACGAGCCGCAGTCGGTGGAGGCGAAGTGGTACCAGCGCTGGCTGGAAGCGAAAGCCTTCCATGGCGATCCCGCCGCGGGCGGCGAGCCCTACACCGTCCTGATCCCGCCGCCGAACGTGACGGGCATCCTGCACATGGGGCACGCGCTCAACAACACGATCCAGGACATCCTGGTGCGCTGGCGCCGGATGCAGGGGCGCAACGCGGTGTGGATGCCGGGCACCGATCATGCCGGCATCGCCACGCAGAATGTGGTGGAGCGGGCCCTGCGCGCTGAGAAGAAGACGCGCGACGACCTGGGCCGCGAGGCGTTTGTGAAGCGCGTGTGGGAGTGGAAGGAGCAGTACGGCAGCACGATCATCGGGCAGCTCAAGCGGCTCGGGGCCTCGTGCGACTGGGAACGCGAGCGCTTTACGATGGATGCGGGCCTGAGCGATGCCGTGGCCGACGTGTTCGTGCAGCTCTTTGACAAGGGCCTGATTTACCGGGCCAAGTACATCATCAACTGGTGTCCGCGCTGCCAGACCGCGCTGTCGGACGAGGAGAGCGAGCACCGCGATACGCGCGGGCATCTCTACTACATCCGCTACCCGCTGGAGCCGGGCGCGCGGCTGGGGGATGGGCGCGACCATGTGGTGGTGGCCACGACGCGGCCGGAGACGTTGCTGGGCGACGTGGCCGTGGCTATCAGCCCGAAGGACGAGCGCTACCGCGACCTGCCCGGCAAGACCCTGCGCCTGCCGTTGCTCGGACGCGTGCTCACGGTGATCGAGGACGCGCTGGTGGATCCGGCCTTCGGCACCGGCGTGGTGAAGGTGACGCCCGCCCATGACCCGAACGATTTCGAGATGGGGCGCCGCCATGGGCTGACGCCGATCGATGTGATGACGGCGGACGGCAAGATGAGTGCGGAGGCGGGGCCCTACGCGGGGCTAGACCGCACGGAGTGCCGCAAGCGCCTCGTGGCGGACCTGAAGGAGGCGGAGCTGCTGGAGAAGGTTGAGAACCACCAGCATGCCGTGGGCCACTGTTATCGTTGCCACACAGTGGTGGAGCCGCGCCTGTCGAACCAGTGGTTTGTGCGCATGAAGCCGCTGGCCGCTCCGGCGATCGAGGCGGTGAAGAGCGGCACCATCACGTTCACGCCCGCGCGCTGGAGCAAGGTGTATCTGGATTGGATGGAGAACATCCGCGATTGGTGCATCTCGCGTCAAATCTGGTGGGGCCACCGCATTCCGGTCTTCACCTGCGGCGCCTGCAACCATGTCTGGGCCGTGAAGGGCGTTCCGACCGCCTGCCCCAAATGCGGCCATGGCACCCTGCACCAGGACGAGGACGTGCTGGATACCTGGTTTTCCTCGTGGCTGTGGCCGTTCAGCACCTTCGGCTGGCCGCAGCGCAATCCCGATCTTGGGTTCTACTACCCCACGCATGACCTTGTCACCGCCTCGGAGATCATCTTCTTCTGGGTCGCGCGCATGATCATGGCGGGTTACGAATTCATGGGGGCCGCCCCGTTCCGGCGCGTCTACATCCATGGCACCGTGCGCGACGACCACGGGCAGAAGATGAGCAAGAGCCTGGGCAACTCGATCGACCCGCTGACGGTGATCGACAAGTACAGTGCCGATGCGCTGCGCTTCAGCCTGATGATGATCACGGCGACGGGCCAGGACGTGTACCTCTCCGACGACAAGTTCGAGATCGGGCGCAACTTTGGGACTAAGCTGTGGAATGCGGCGCGGTTCATGCAGATGCACGAGGGCGGCCCCTCGCCGCGCGCCGCCGCCCAGGCCACGGATCCGGGTTCACTGCCATTCGCCATAGGGTCACTCAGCCCGGACGATCAGCACCTGCTGGCTAAATTATGGGAGACGATCGACGCCTGTGGCGCGAATCTGGATGCCTTCCGTTTCAACGATGCGGCGCACGTCTTGTATGAGTTCGTGTGGCACCAGTACTGCGACTGGTATCTGGAGTACGCCAAGAACGTGGTGAATGGCGACGATGCGGAGCGGCGCCAAACCGTGCTGGGCTTGATGCATCACGCCTTCTCGACGGCGCTGCGCCTGCTGCATCCGATGATGCCCTTCATCACGGAGGAGCTCTGGCATGCCATGGATTACGGGGCGGAGGATGAATTCATCCTGCGCGCGCCATGGCCGGCGGTGCCGACGGCGGAGGATCAGGCGCGCTGGGGCGTCAGCGCGGCGTGGGTGCACTACGTCGAGGACAAGCACGAGCTCATCCGCGTGGGCCGCACGCTCAAGGCGGACTACGGGATCGGGACGTCCAAGCGGGTGAATTATCTGCTGAAGCCGTCGGATGCGGCGACGGCCGAGCGGCTGCAGGCGGACGTGGGGAGCCTGAAGACGTTGTTGAAGGCCGAGGCGGTGCAGATCGGGGTGGAGCGCACGCCGCCGGCGGGAACGCCGAGCGGGGTCTGCCGCCTGGGGACCATCTACATGCCGTTGCAGGGGCTGATCGACGTGGACGCGGAACGCGAGCGCCTGACGAGCCAGTTGCACGACGTGCTGAAGGATCTGGAGCGCACCGGGGCCAAGCTGGCCAACGAGTCGTTCGTGAGCAAGGCACCGCCCGAGGTGGTTGAACAGCAGCGGGCGCGGCGCGAAGAACAGCTCGTCAACAAGCAGAAGCTGATGCGCCTGTTGGAGTCGTTGCCGGGCGCCTGAGCGCGTCGGTTGGGCGTGCGCCCTTTGCCGCCCTGTGCTACGCTCCCAAGTCGGGAGGCGGAAGCGTGACGAACATCCTGTTCCTGTGTGGTCGCAATGATGCCCGCAGTCCGATGGCGGCGGGATTTGCGAAGGTGCGTGCACGTGGCGGCGAGGTGTCGATCCACAGCGCCGGCTACGAGAAGGCGGCCATCCACCCGCTGGCCATCCGTGCGATGGCCGAAGTCGGTATCGATATCACCGCACACCGGCCCGTGGACGTGACGGAGCTCGGGGCGGATGCCTGGGATGTGGTCATCGATATGAGCGACGGCCGCGCGCCGGCGGTGCTGCTGCCGGGGCGCCCCGAATGGGTCAACTGGAACCTGCCGGATCCGGATGCGATCAAGGGCGACGAAGACACCGTCTACCGCGCCTTCCGCGATGTGCGCGACCGCATCCGGACACTGGTCGACGACTTCTTCGATAAGGGCTACTACTGCGCCTTCATCGGTTCGCGCGCCCGCACCCAGTCGATCCTCAACAGCATTTCCGATGCGGTGATCGTCATGGACGAGGGCGGGCGCATTTTGTCCTTCAACAAAGCGGCTGAAACGTTGACTGGATATATGGCGCATGAGGCGTTGAACCAGGGTTGCGACATGCTGTTTCCGGATCGGATCTGCCACACCTTCTGCCATGAAGCCGAGGAGGCTGCGCATCCGCGCAAGGTGGAAGTGGTCATGCAGGGTGGCGAGCGACGATTGGTCTTGGCGCGTGCGGCTCCGGTTCTGGATGCCGGAGGGGTACGCACCGGGACCTTTCTCTCCCTGCAGGATGTGCGCCGCCGCCATGGGGCCAGCCTGGTGGATGAATCCTCACGCTATTCCGGGATCATCGGACGCGATGAAAAGATGCTGGAAGTGTTCGAACTGATCCGCGAACTGGCCGACGCGCATGTGCCCGTGCTGGTGGAAGGCGAGAGCGGCACGGGCAAGGAACTCGTGGCGGCGGCCATCCATAACGAGGGGCCGCGCGCGGCGGCGCATTTTGTGCCGGTGAATTGCGGCGCGCTGCCGGAGTCTCTGCTGGAGAGCGAGCTGTTTGGACATGTGAAAGGCGCGTTCACGGGGGCCATCCGGGACAAGAAGGGGCGCTTTGAACTGGCGGACGGCGGGACCATCTTTTTGGATGAAATCGGCGATATCTCGCCGGCTATGCAGGTCAAGCTGCTGCGGGTGCTGCAGGAAGGCACATTCGAGCGTGTGGGCAGCGAGCAGACGCTGAAGGTCAGCGTGCGCATCATCAGCGCCACCAACAAGAATCTGGCCCGTGAGATTGCGGCCGGGCGGTTCCGGGAAGATTTGTTCTACCGGTTGAGCGTGGTGCCGATCCAGTTGCCGCCATTGCGCGAGCGGCGGGGCGATATTCCCCTGCTGGTTGAGTTCTTGTTGTCGCAGATCACGACCGAGGCCGGACGCCAGCCGATGCGGGTATCGGCGGCCGCGATGGATATCCTCATGGCGCAGCCATGGCCCGGGAATGTGCGCGAACTGCACAACTGGCTGCAATTTGCCTTGGTAAAGAGCAAGGGCGGGGAAGAGGTGCTGCCGGAGTATCTGCCCTTGGCCCGTCGCCCCTTGAGCGGAGGGCCGGCTCCCGAACCCGTGGCCGATGCTTTCCGGAAACGGAAACTGACCGAGAATACCGTGCGCGAAGCCTTGCGTAACGCGGGCGGCAATAAGCTCGAAGCGGCGCGACTTCTGGAAGTCTCGCGCGCGACGCTGTACCGCTTCCTTGAGGACAGCGGCATCGCTCTCTGAATGTCTCGTGTCTCGCAACGTGTATCACCTGTCCCGCCGGTGACCCTTCCCGCGTGACAGAGTCGGGTATAGCGTTATCCAATTGTGAAGGCGTAACATTTTATTATGCAATTGGTTATGAGAATTCCTGCTGGTTGTCCTAGTCTGGCATGGAACTAGCATCTCTCAACGCATTCGCGCAGGAGGTGTTGAATGGCTTGTGTGAACTCCAAGTATATCCGGAGGGCGCTTCGTGCGGCCTGCGATCTGACAGCGCTGGCCGACGATGGTGAAGCCGCCACACATGACGACGGTTGTGCCGTTCTCTTTGGGGTGATTCGGGATTGTGCCTACAAGATTCGCGCCCAAGCCGAACGGGAGCGGCGCATGCGGGAAGCGCAAGGCATGTGGGAAGCCGTGGCGACGGAAGAGAATTGAGGCGGTGAGCGAGTCGTTCCTGCACACAGCGGCTCACGGTCCTTCTTTCTGACTGTTTTCGGGCGCGGTCGGGACAGAGCCCGACCCTCCAGTACCATTGAAAATGCCTGTTTTGGATTTGGAGGGCCGACCTCCGTGTCGGCCGTGTGTCTGAAATGGACCCAAAAGAGTGCCCATGCCCAAGGGCTGGCGATCGAGCGCTAGCGCTTGTAGGCCCGTGCGTGGCGCGTTACTCTACCCTGCTGTCGGTACGGATCCCCGCATGACCCCAAGGAGATATTCCCGAATGAGCTGGCGAACGTGGTTGGCGACGGTTTCCCTGATCGGCAGCGGCGTGCTGCAGGTTGCCCATGGGCAGCAGGAGATTCAGGTGGCGGCCGGTTGGGCGACGGACTCCACCGCCAGCGCGCGCGTGCTGAGCGTTCGCTTCTCCATGCCGGACGGATTCTACGTCTATCAGGAATCGCTCTCCGTTCAAGGAGTCGCCCCCGTCTCGCTCAAGCCGCTGCGGACGCCGGCGCCCAAGCAGAAGCACGATCCGTTCACCGATGCCGAGGTGACCGTGTATGAACATGAAGCCGAGTTCGCCTTTGCGGTGGAGCCGGCGGACGCGGCCGCTCTGGACATCAAGGTGGGCTATCAGGCCTGTAGCCCGACCTTGTGCTATCGCCCCACGGTAAAGACGTTGAGCGTGACGGGCGATGCGGGCCTTGCCGAGGCGGGCGAGACGGTGCCGGCGGCTCCGGCGGCGCCGCTTACGGCGGAGACGCCCCCGGCTGCGTCGACCGCGACGGCTTCGTGGCGTGAGCCGCTGGCGAACTTCCGCATTGGGGCCAGTGCCTCCGGCTATCTCAAGTCGGAGGCCTTTCTCAAGTTCCTGGATGGAGCGGAGACGAGCGGGGCGACGGCGGAACCGTCCGCTCTCGACACATTCCGCCAGCGCGGCGTCTGGCTCTCTTGCCTCCTGATCCTGTTCTGGGGGCTGGCGCTGAATCTGACGCCCTGCGTGTTGCCGATGATCCCGGTGAACATCGCGATCATCGGTGCTGGTGTGCATGCCAGTTCGCGCGGGCGTGGCCTGCTGCTGGGTGGCGCCTACGGTTTGGGCATCGCGCTTGTGTATGGCGCTTTGGGCCTGGTGGTCGTGCTTACGGGGGCACGCTTTGGGGCGCTGAACGCCTCGCCCTGGTTCAACCTCGTCATCTCGGGCGTCTTTGTTGTGCTGGCCCTCGGCATGTTCGACGTCCTTCCCATCGACTTCTCGCGCTTCCAGGGGCGCCTCGGCGCGGGTGGGGGCAGCGCGCAGGGCGGACGCGTGCTGGGGGCGCTGGCTCTCGGCGGCGTGGCGGCCCTGCTGGCCGGCGCCTGCGTGGCGCCCGTTGTGATTTGGGTACTGCTGCTGTCGGCTGATCTCTACAGCCGCGGCAACGCGGCGGGACTGCTGCTGCCCTTCCTGCTGGGCGTCGGGATGGCCTTGCCCTGGCCGCTCGCGGGCGCCGGCCTCTCCATTTTGCCGAAGCCCGGCCGCTGGATGGAGCGCATCAAGGTGGCGTTCGGAGTGATCATCCTCCTGGTGGCCCTGTGGTACGGGCGCCTTGGGGTTTCGCTGCTGATGGCACGCACCCCCGGCGAACGCGCCAAGGTGGAAGCCGCCCAGAATGCCCATGCCGCAGAAGGCTGGCACACCAATCTCGCGGATGCCCTCGCCGAGGCCCGGCGCGATCAGCGCCCGCTGCTCATCGATTTCTGGGCGACGTGGTGCAAGAGCTGCCTCCACATGGAGAAGACCACCTTTCGCGATCCGGCCGTGACCGCGCGCATGGAGGCGTTCGTGAAGGTGAAGTTCCAGGCGGAGGATCCCGCCGATCCCGCGCTCGCGGAACAGTTGGACTACTTTGGCGTCATCGGGCTGCCGACGTACGTCGTGCTGATGCCCCTGGCGTCGCCGCCCTGAGACCCGAGTCTTCACAGGAGTCATCCATGCCCACGGAACCCACCCCGCTGAGTGTCATCATCATTGGTGCCTCCGGGCATCTGGCCCGGACGAAGATCGTGCCGGCGCTGTTTGCCTTGTACTGCCAGAAGCTGCTGCCGCCCGCCTTCCGCGTGATCGGCTTCGCGCGGTCCGGGATGACGGACGCCGAATTTCGCAGCATGGTGGCGGAGAATCTGACGTGCCGCTACACGCCCCAGGAGTCCTGCGAGGACCGCATCCAGGAGTTCCTCGCCTGCTGCCACTACATTTCCGGGGCGTACGAGTCGGCCGAGTCCTTTCGCGCCTTGCGGCAGGAGTTGGAGCACGCGCACGGTGGCACCATCAGCAACCTGCTGTTCTACATGGCGGTGCCGCCGCACATCTTCTTGCCCGCCTCGCGCGCGCTCGGTGAAGCCGGATTCTCCCGGCCAACGGTGGCGGGAACATGGTGCCGCGTCGTCATCGAGAAACCATTTGGGCGCGATCGCGATTCTTCGGACGAGCTGACGCGCGAGATGGGCCGGGTCTTCGAGGAAGAGCAGATCTACCGCATCGATCACTACCTCGGCAAAGAAGTGGTGCAGAACCTCCTCGTCCTGCGCTTTGCGAACCTGATCTTCGAGCCGATCTGGAACCGGCGCTACATCAAGAGCGTGCAGATCACGTGGAAAGAGAACCTGGGCATCGAGGGGCGCGGCGGGTATTTCGACGGCGCCGGCATCATCCGCGACGTTATGCAGAATCATCTGCTGCAGATTCTTTCGTTGGTGGCGATGGAAGCGCCGCCGCGGCTGGATGCGCGCCACATTCGTGACGCCAAGGTGAACGCGTTGCTGTGTGTGCCACCGCCGGGTCTGGACGATGTGGCGGTGGGGCAGTTCATCGGCACGCGGCGCGGCGGCATCGATGTGCCGGGCTACCGCGATGACCCATCGGTGCCCAACGATTCGATTACGCCGACCTATGCCGCCGTGGCCCTGAAGGTGGAGAACGCGCGCTGGGATGGGGTCCCCTTTTTGCTGCGCGCCGGCAAAGGCATGAATGGGCGCATGACGGAGATCCGCGTCCAGTTTCGCGAAATCCCCGGCAAGATGTTCAACCTGGCCAACCGGGCTCCGAATGAACTCGTGATTCGCGTGCAGCCCGACGAGGCCATCTTCTTCCGGATTCTCAGCAAGGTGCCGGGGCTTGGGATGGATCTGGAGCCGCGGGAGTTGAATCTGCATTACGGAACCGCCTTCACGCAGGTCATACCGGACGCCTACGAGGATCTGCTGCACGACGTGATCACCGGCGAGAAGAGCCTGTTCATTCGCGAAGACGAGTTGGCGGCCGCATGGGATGTGTTCACGCCGGTGTTGCGTGAACTCGAGACCCGCCACCAGGTGCCGGAGTTTCACGAGTTCGGCACTCCCGGCCCGGCCGGCGCCGAGCAACTGGCGACCCGGTATGGCGTGGTCTGGGCGTAGGGTGGAGCGCGTGCGATGAATGCCAAGGGCGTCACCTTCCGAATGTTTGCGAGCCGACCGGCACTGGAAGCGGCGACAGCGGACTTGCTGGGCACCGCCTTCGCGGCGCGGAGTCCGACGCCCGTCGGCGTGATGCTCACCGGTGGCCGTACACCGCTCGCCGTGTATGCGGCGCTGACCCAGCGGCCGCCCGCGCTGGACCCGAACCTCCACCTCCTGCTGAGCGACGAGCGCCATGTGCCTCCAAGTACGCCGGAGCACAACTTTAGCCATCTGGCCGGCCTCGTGAACGCGCTGGGCCTGCCGGACGCGGCCGTGCTGCGCCCCGACACCACGCTCCCGCTCGACACCGCGGCGGCGCACTACGACCAATCCCTGCGGCAGTTTCTCGCGGGAGGGTCGATCTCGTTGGGCATCCTGGGCCTCGGCGCCGACGGCCACCTGGCCTCGCTGTTTACCGACGCAGATGCCAATCGTGGTCCCGATGCCTGCGCGATCGCGGTCCGCCGGCCGTCGCCGCCGCACCGCATCTCGGTGACCCGCCGACTGCTGCGTCGGGTGGGGCGATTGGTCTTTGTGGTGGCGGGGCGCGATAAGGCGGCCGTGGTGGAGGCGTGGCAACGGCATCCGGACACCGTTTTGGCGGCGCGGGTGGTTCAAGCTTGCGGTGCCGTCGAATGCTGGTATGGGATGGAGTGATGCACGGCCTTCCTCCCCAATTCTCCTCCCGCCCGTTTCGCCGCACATGGGCCGGCGCCCTGATCGCGGCCGGGTTGGCGTTCGCGACGGTCCTGGCTCAGGAGGGGGACACGAACGCGGTGGTGCTGCCGGAGCCCACACTCCCGGATGCCCCCGCGACGAACAGCCCGCCCGCCGTTGCAACGGCGCCGGCGGCGGACACGAACGCGCCGCTGGCGCCGCGCGAACTCTGGTTCCCGGTGGGCGAGCGCCTTGTCTACCGGGTGTACTGGGGCCTGATTCCCGTGGGCGAGGCTCAGGTGTGGACGGAGTGGATCACCCGCGAGGGACGCACCCTGCTCGCCATCCACCACCGGACGCGCAGCAACTCCGTCATCGCCAAAATCTACCCCGTCAACGATCGCCTCGAAACGCTGGTGGATCCCGTTACATTTCTTCCCGTGCGATTTGAGAAGGACATGAACGAGGGGCGTCACCGCTATCACGAGATCACCACCTTCAACTACGAGACGTTGACGGCGGAGTGGCGCTCGCTGGTCAAGAACAAGACCAAGACGTTCCCGATCGAGCCCGACACCCGTGACCTGGCCACCTTCATGTACTACCTGCGCGCCAAGCCATTCGAAGAGGGCCACAAGAGCCATCACCGCGTGATGGCCGACGAGAAGATTTACGACCTGTACATGAATGTGACGCGAGTCGAGAAGGTGGATCTGGACGATTTTGGAAAGATTGCCTGCTACCGGGTGGAGCCGGACGCCAAGTTCGAGGGGCTCTTTGTCCGCAAAGGCAAAATGACCGTGTGGGTGTCGCGGGACGACCGCTTTCTGTGCACGCAGATCAAAGCGTCCGTGCCCGTTGCCGATATTCGTGTGGTCCTCGCCGAAGTGCATGGCCCGGGCGACGATCAGTGGGTCAAGCGCTCGCCGAAGAAGTGATCCGTGAACCACGGAGTGGCGAAACAGTTGCGAAGGCGCGGTCGGGACGGAGCCCGACCCTCCAGCTAGCTGGAGAAACGGCCCATTTCGGAAAGTGGAGGGACGGCCTTCCGCCTGCGCCGGGCCTACGGCGGACAGGCCGTGACGTCCGGTGGTTCTTTCCCCGATTCAGGTCAGCGTGGGCAATTGCCGGCGCGCGTCGCGGGCGGCGTTGCGTACGACCTCGGGCAGGGCCGGGTGGATGAAGATCATGTCGAGCAGATCATCCAGGGTGCCCGCCATCTTCATCATGGCCACGACGAGGTGCAGCAGCGTGGCTGCCTCGTCGCCGACGATGTGGGCGGCGAGCAGGCGCCGGGTGGCGCGGTCGACGAGGAGTTTCACAAGTCCGTAGTCGAGCAGGCGCGCCTCGCCGGGGGTGCTGGACGCGTAGGTGGCCACGCCCGCGACATAGTCGGCGCCACGGGTGCGCAGTTGTGATTCCGTCGGGCCGACAGCCGCGATCTGCGGCTGCGAGAACACCGCGTGGGGAACCGGCCCATAGTCCAGGGGGGCATGATCGTTGCCGCGCACGGCGGTGCGCATCAGGTACTCGCCCTCGTAGTTCACGGTGTGCCGGAAGAGGTGCCGGCCATTGCAGTCGCCGAGGGCATAGACGCCGGGCGCCGCGGTTCGGAGGTGATCGTCCACCTCGATGAAGCCCTTCGCGTTGCGGCGAATGCCGGTGTGCTCCAGTCCAAGATCGTCGGTGTTGGGTACGATGCCCGTGGCAACCAGCAGGGCATCGCCCTCCAGGATCTGAGATCCCGTGGCGCTGGTCACGCGCAGCCGGAAGATCCCGTCCTGATGGTCGACGCGCTCGACCGAGGCATTCTCCAGCACGGCATGGTGACGCCGAAACACGCGCGCGAATTCGGCGGCGATGTCATGGTCTTCGTGACGCAGCAGGCTCGAGCGCACGACCATCTGCACATCAGTGCCGAAGGCCCCATAGGCGAAGCCCAACTCGGTCGCAATGTATCCGCCGCCCAGAATCAGCAGGCGCCGGGGCAACTGCGTGTTGCGCAACGCGTCGGTGCTCGTCCAGTAGGGGGTGCCTGCCAGGCCGGGGATCGTGGGGAGCTGCGGGCGCGAACCGGTCGCAATGAAGAGGCGCTCGGCGGTCAGCGTGTGCTCGCCCACGCGCACCGCCTTGTCCGCACAAAAGCGCGCGTGGCCGGTGATCAGCGTCAGTCCGGGATGTAGGCCATGCGCGGCGCGGTTCTCGGCCGAGATCGCGTCCACGGCTCCGTTGATGCGCGTGACGATGGCCGCAAAATCCGCCTGCGGATTGGAGAGGTTGCGGATCCCGAGGCGGGCGGCGGCGCGCGCCAGTTCCATCACCTCGGCCGGGTAGATCATCATCTTGGAAGGGATGCAGCCGCGGTTGAGGCAGGTGCCGCCGAACGCGTCATCCTCGACGAGCGCCACCCGCAGACCCAGTTCCGCCGCCGGCAGCGCCAACTTCGTCCCGCCGCCGGAACCGATGATCAGGATGTCGAAATGTGACGTGTCGGACATGCGAAGAGCCTAACACGAACGCCCGTCCCCCGGCGAGCGGTTGCACCCCGCCGCCGGTCAATTGAGGGCGTACTCCCATGCTAATGTCCCATCCTAATCTTAATCCTAATCCTAATCGTAATCTCCTCGTAGGTAATGGATTACGATTATGATCAAGATTATGATCATGATCGGATTCGGCGCTTAGTAAGCGCCATTCGCGCATACCGGGGTGATTCGTTGACCAAGGATGACACGGATACAGAGCAAAGCCACACCGCATCTTATTTGCACCCACGATCGCACCATTGCCCTATTACTGGGCGCGGCGCAACCGAATGGCGCTGCAATCGGTTCGTTTTACGACCGATTCCGTAAGTTCAGAATTTGCATTCGACGGTGCTATTCAAACTGCTGGCGGCCCGTGGTTTGATTTAGTGCGCTGTCGTCGACCTCATTCGGCCCCGCTATCGGCCAAAATGGGGAACTTGGGGCACCGAGTGACTGGACGACTTTGGCCCGTGGGAGTAAAGTGCGCACACAGGTGACAACGAACCTAACGAACACACAGCCGCAAGCCGGAGTGACACCCGCTGCACCCCCGGCTTCCGGGATCCGCGACAACTACCGCCGCGGAGCGGCAGGCGACTTCCTCCGCGCCAAGATCGCGCCGGACTCCCAGCTCTCAATCGTATCGGCCTACTTCACCATCTACGCCTTCGATGCGCTCAAGGAGCACCTGTCCCGAATCAACCACCTGGACTTCCTCTTCGGCGAGCCCCGCTTCATCAACTCCCTCGACCCGGAACGTACCCAGAAGAAGGCCTTCGTGATCGACACGGCTGGCCTGCGCCTCGCCAACGCCCTGGAGCAGAAGCGCATCGCCCGCGAGTGCGCGGACTGGATCCGCGCCAAGGTGGACATTCGCTCCGTGCGCCAGACCAACCTGCTGCACGGGAAGATGTACCACATCAGTCACAACGGGGTGGAAGACGCCCTCGTCGGCAGTTCCAACTTCACGGTGCGCGGCCTTGGCATGGGCGCCGCTGGCAACAACATCGAGTTGAACCTCGAAGTTGACAGCAACCGCGACCGGCGCGACCTCAAGGCCTGGTTCGACGAAATCTGGCGCGACGAGGCCCTGGTGGAGGACGTGAAGGCCGACGTGCTTCTCTACCTGGAGCAGCTCTATCAGAATCATGCCCCGGAGTTCATCTACTACAAGACGCTGTTCCACATCTTCGAGGATTTTCTCGCGGACCAGACCAAAGGCGGCCTGCTGGACCAGAACATCAAGATTGTGGATACGGATGTCTGGAAGGCCCTGTTCGAGTTCCAGCGCGACGGGGTCAAGGGTGCCATCAACAAGATTCTGAAGCACAACGGCTGTATCCTGGCTGACAGCGTTGGCCTCGGGAAGACCTTCGAGGCGCTGGCCGTCATCAAGTACTTTGAGCTGAAAAACGAGCGCGTGCTCGTCCTGTGCCCGAAGAAGCTGCGCCAGAACTGGACGGTCTTCCGCAATAACGACGCGCTCAACCCCTTCATCCGGGACCGCTTCCGCTTCGATGTGCTCTCGCACACGGACCTCAGTCGGGATTCCGGACTCGCCGGTGACATCGACCTGGCCACCCTTAACTGGGGTAACTACGACCTTGTCGTCATCGACGAGTCGCACAACTTCCGCAACAACGTGGGCGCCCGGTATCAACGGCTGATCGATTCCATCATCAAGGCGGGAATCAAGACGAAGGCGTTGTTGCTCTCCGCCACGCCCGTCAACAACGACCTCCGCGACCTGCGCAATCAGATCTACATCGTCACCGAAGGGCGGGACGATGCCCTCAAGGATACGATAGGGATTGCCAGCCTGAAGGAGTCCCTTGCCGCCGCGCAGCGCACTTTCACGGAGTGGGCGCGCCGTCATTCCGGGGAACGGAAGACGGCCGATCTTCTCGACAAGTTGAGCTCCGCCTTCTTCAAGCTGCTGGACGAGCTCACAATCGCCCGCTCGCGCAAGCACATCCAACGGTACTACAAGAGCAGCATTGCCGCGCTCGGCGGATTCCCGCAGCGGCAAAAGCCCGTGTCCATCTTCCCAGACATCGACCTTCAGCACCGTTTCCTCTCCTATGACAAGCTGAACGACGAGATCGGAGGCTACAAGCTTTCGCTCTTCAGCCCAAACCTCTACGTCAAGGACGAGCACAAGCCGGCATACCAAAGTTCCGGCCGCGACCCCTTCACTCAGGCCGACCGCGAACGCTTCCTGATCGGCATGATGAAGGTGAATTTTCTCAAGCGCCTGGAAAGCTCCGTCGAATCTTTCGAGATCACGATGGGGCGCACCATCGCCAAAATCGAGGCGTTGGAGCGGAAAATCCGCTACTTCCAGACCACGCCGAATCAGAACCCGGACAATGACGAACTGGAGCTCGACCTCGGCACATCCGATCAAGACGATGATTTGGAGTCTGCGTTGCTGGTGGGCGGTGGCAAAATCAAGTATCGCCTGGAGCATCTGCGTCTCGATGATTGGCTCAAGGATCTCCAAAAGGACAAGGAGCAACTCAGCCTGCTCCACGCCGCGGCCGAAGCCGTCACGCCGGAACGCGACGCGAAACTTAAGGAACTGCGGGCGTTGATCCAACGCAAGGTGACCGACCCGACCACCAACAAGGACGGCCGCCCCAACCGCAAGGTGATCGTGTTCACCGCCTTCGCGGATACCGCCAGCTACCTCTTCAACGCCATTCAGCCCTGGGCCCACAAGGAACTTGGCATCCACGTGGCGCTCGTCACCGGCGGCGGTGCCAACCACACCACCTATGGCAACACCGACTTCAACCAGATCCTCACGAACTGCTCCCCCCGCTCCAAGAAGCGGGACAAGATTCCTTCCATGCCGCAGGACGCCGAGATTGACCTGCTCATCGCCACGGACTGCATCTCCGAGGGGCAGAACCTGCAGGACTGCGACTACCTGATCAACTACGACATCCACTGGAACCCGGTCCGGATTATCCAGCGATTCGGCCGCATCGACCGTATCGGCAGTGCATGCCGCTCGGTCCAGCTCGTCAACTTCTGGCCCACCCAGGCGCTGGAGAAATACGTCAATCTCAAGAACCGGGTCGAAGCCCGCATGGCGTTGGTGGACATCGCCGCCACGTTCGAGGACAACATCCTCAAGACCGACGAACTCGAAGAGCTGATCCACGAGGACCTGCGCTACCGGGACAAGCAGCTGCTTCGCCTGCGCGAGGAAATCCTCGATCTGGAGGACTTCAGCGAGAGCATTGCGCTCAATGAATTCACCCTCGATGACTTCCGCATCGAATTGGCCAAGTATATCGAGAGCAACCGTCAGCTTCTGAAAGACGCTCCCCTTGGTCTGTACTCCGTCGTACCGCCGAATCCAGAGCACCAAGTAATTGCCCCCGGCGTGATTTACTGCCTCCGCCAGAAAGTTGAAAAGGCTGACGGTTTACCCGATCGCAAGCAGGATCCGAACGCCACCACCGTCAACCCGCTCCAGCCGTACTACCTCGTCTACGTCCGCCAGGATGGGACTGTGCGCTTCGGCTTCGCCCAGCCCAAGCAGATCCTCGAAATCCTGCGCCTGCTGTGCGCCGGCAAGACCGCCGCGTACGAGGAACTTTGCCAGCTCTTCGACGCCGAAACGCAGAATGGCGCCGACATGCGAGCCTATTCGGCGCTGCTGCAGAAGGCCGTCGAATCCATCGTGGCCACCTTTCGCCGCCGCGTTGCCGCCGGGCTGCAGAGCGGCCGCGATTTTGTCATCCCCGAACGCAGCGCCCAGGCTAACGACAGTGACGATTTCGAACTCATCACGTGGCTAGTCATCAAGTGAAAACCCTGGAACAGATTCGAGACCGCAGCCTCAGCATCCCCATGTCGGTATCCTGGTACCTGACTGACCTCGGCCACGCCAGCGGGTTGCAGGACCTTTTTACTCGTCAGTCCCCGCAGAAGCTTAAGGTGCTCAAGGAACATGCCATTGCCCAGAGCGCCATTTCCTCGAACCGGATCGAAGGCGTCGAGATCGATCAGGCGCGCGTCGGCACGGTGGTTTTCGGCCGTCCGGCGCTGAAGGATCGCGATGAAGAGGAAGTCGCCGGCTACCGGGACGCATTGAACCTGATCCACACGCAGGGCGCGTCATTGCCGGTGACCGAGGACACAATATTGCGGCTGCACAAACTGTCCCGCGGCGATGCATGGGATGGGGGCCTGTACAAAGACAAGCCGGTGGACATCATCGAGAAGCTAGCCGGTGGCGGCGAACGCGTGCGGTTTCGCAGTGTCTCGCCGGCCGAAACACCGGAATGTACCCGCCGCTTGGTGGCTCTTTGGCAGGACCTCAGCAGGGACCGGGACATATCCCCGCTCATCACCATGGCGGCTTTCAACCTCGATTTCCTGTGCATTCACCCGTTCCGTGACGGCAATGGCCGCGCGTCCAGGCTCCTGCTTCTGCTGACCGCCTATCATCTCGGCATCGAGGTCGGTCGCTACGTCAGTCTCGAACGCATCATTGAGGACAACAAGCCCCGCTACTACGAAACGCTCCAGCAGAGTTCGCAGGGCTGGCACGAGGGCAAACACAATCCCTGGCCGTACATCGGCTATTTGCTCTACATCCTGAAGCAAGCCTACGATGAGTTCGAGCAACGTGCCGGGGATGTCGCGGCGCCGAAGGGTGAGAAGGCGCAACTCGTCTTTGACGCCATTCGTCGGCAAGCCGGTCCCTTCCGACTGGCGGATATTGAGCAGGCCTGCCCCGGCGTCGGTCGCGACTGGATACAGACGCTCCTCACCGAGATGAAGGATAGGGGCGAGCTTTCATGCTCCGGAAAGGGGCTCGCCGCACGCTGGCGGTTGGTTTCCGGGAGTGAGGGTAGTACCCTTAAGTGAGGGTATTAGTGAGGGTATTGTTGGATGGAATCGGGTAATTTGCAGTGGTAATAGGCCATTTATCAGGTAAACCAGCCCCATGACCGACCTCCGCCAACAGATTCAGGCCGCCCTCCGGGATTTCGACTCCTACCCGCTCCCAGACGCCGCCACCCGGCTTTTCGCCACGCTGGGCTACAAGTCGGACCGCGTCCTGCCCATGGCCTCCGTAGCGGATTTCTGCACCGAGTGGGACCAAGGAAAGGTGCTCACCCCCCGCGAGCGGGAGGCGCTGGACCAACTGACCGCCTTCCATTTTCTATTCCAACTCACCGATACCGAGCTGACGCTGCAGCGTGATCTGATGGACCAGGGCAACGCTGTCGATGGCACTCGAATCCACTCCTATTTGTTCTTTGCGGCCGAGCTGCCGCCAGGCATTTACACGCGCACCTTGCTCGCCAGCATTGCGCGCGCCATCAACAAGCCGCTCCCCATGCCGGCCCTCGTGCTGCTCCGCCACGGGGACCGCGTTTCCCTCGCCGTCATCCACCGGCGGCTGAACAAACGCCAGTCCGAGCGCGACGTGCTCGAAAAGGCCACCCTGATCAAGGACATTGCCTACCTGGAACCTACCCTCAGCGGTGATGATCCCGCCGGTCGCCTCCGCACACTCTTCGCTGCCCCCGGCGACGACTACGCCCCCGATCTGGACGAAGCCGAAACCAGTCGCCTGGTCGCCGCGCTCGATGGCGTCAAGATTCTCGATCCCGCCTGCGGCTCCGGCGCCTATCCCATGGGCGCTCTGCACCGGCTTGTGGACCTGCTCCGCAAACTCGACCCCGAAAACAAGCTTTGGGAGACACGGCAGCGCGCCCGCCTGACCGAAGACAAGGCCAAAGCCGGGAAGCTTGAGGACGAGGAACTTCGACAGGAGGCGCTTGCCGGCGTCGCGCGCCGCGAGGCCGAGTTCAAAGCCCTGTTCAACGTCGGTCGCTTTGACCGTGACTATGCCCGCAAACTATTCCTGATCGAAAACGCCATCTTCGGCTCGGATATTCAACCCGTCGCCGTCCAGATCGCCAAGCTGCGCTTCTTCATTGCCCTCATCTGCGACCAGAAGACCGACCCGAAATCCCCGAATCAAGGCGTGCTCCCGCTGCCGAACCTCGAAACGCGCATTGTCGCCGCCAACACGCTCATGCCCATCCCGGAGATGGGGACGGAAGGGCATGTGGCCGATCTCTTCGATAGCGAAGTGCGCAAGCACCGCTCCCGGCTCCAGGAAGTCCGCCACGAGCACTTCTCCGCCCGCCACCCGGCCACGAAACGCCGCTGCCGTGACAAAGACGCCAAGATCCGCAAGGAACTGGCGGACCTGCTCCAGCGTGAAGCGCATCTCGACAAGAAGGTGGCCAAGATGCTGGCCGACTGGGATCCCTACGACCAGAACGACTTCGCGCCGTTTTTCGATCCCGCCTGGATGTTCGGTGACGCCTACCTCCGCGGCGCCAAGGCCTCCGAGGCCGGCTTCGACATCGCCATAGCCAATCCCCCGTACGTTCGACAGGAGAAGATCAAGGACCAAAAAGACGCCCTCAAGCCTTACTACCCTGATACTTTCACGGGCACCGCTGACCTCTACGTCTATTTC
>CAZWQJ010000038.1:0-28808 GCA_964635825.1 uncultured Victivallales bacterium
TCCAGCCCGTCGCGATCCGGCAGGGCGGGGAACGGCGCGGTGGGCAGCGTCTGATACCAGTAGGCCACCGACGCAATGTCGTCCTGCAACGGCAGGTAACGGCCCTCGGAGCGCCAGCCCAGCGCCTGGATCGTGATCCGCAAATCCTGTGCAAAGCGCACCGGATCGGTGATGTGCCAGCGGTACAAACTGAACCGCGTCTGCGAGCGGTAGACGCCGTCGGGGCGCAGCACCTGCGGCATCCCGGCGTAAGGCGTGCAGAACTCCTGGTACTGTTTGGTCTCCGCGTTCTCGAAGTTGTAGGAGCCGCAGAAGTAGTCCTCGGTGCCGGTGCCGCAAATCGTGGGGAAGTCCCGGTCCCCATCCAGATAGAATTTGATTTCGCCTTCGCCCCACCAGCCCGAGTTATTCACCCCCCAGGCCAGATAAGTCCCCACATAGCGCCCGCGGCCACGCACCCCATCGAGAATCGTATACACATCCCGGTACGGCAGCGGATTCACGCGCCGAAACTGGGCATGAAAGTAGGCCGCTTTCGGATCCACCGGTCCCAGCGCGTAGTTGACCTGGTAATACAGCGTGAGATCCTTGGCGCCGCGGTTTTCCAGCGTCATGCGGCAGCGCCGCCGGAACGGCATCGGCCAGTAGGCATTGAACGCGCGCCCGGGATTGACGCACACCGCCAGCGAGGACACCGGACTGAACCGGTTCCAGCCCGAGCAGAAGAAATCCCCGACCGGCGCCTCCACCGACGGCTGCTCCTGGTCATCCCAGTACATGCGCAGCACCAGGTTGCGCCACGGCACATCCGACGGCGTCAGCCAGATCTGCTCGATCGTGCCGGAGCCCGCAATATCGCACATCGTGAAGGTGGTGCCGGCGGGCACCACCACCGACGGCGAGACCTTCCACCCCTGCCCCAGGTCGCGCGCGCACTGTTCACCGGTGCCCGACGTGGCCATCCCGCCCCGACCCTTCTCCCCCGTGAAATTCTCGGCGCAGATCGATCGTGATTCGGCGGCATCCAGTACGGCAAGCGTGCTCAGCATCTCAGGCATCCTTCCGGGTTGCGGCTCACCGCGTGCCTCGGGGGTTAACGGCAGCAACCGTTCAACCACCCTTGGTCGGCAGATAATACCCCTCTTCAGCCGTACGCCAATACTTCAACATGATCTCCACTTTGCGGCGCAGATTTTTCAGCACGTCCGGCCCCAGAAACAACGCTCCCTCGTTGGCCTTGTCCTTCTCCGTGAACAACAGGGGCTCGGGCGAGTTTTCCAGCAACCGGATCAGCTCATACGTGTTGTCCAACTCCCAACGCATGGCCCGATGCATGAAGAACAGCCCAGTCGACCCGTCATCCCCCTTGGGCATGTTGGGACTGATCGGCTCGGCCTTGGTGGTCTTCGGTTGCGCCGCATTGTCGCGGTCGCGCTGACGGATGAGGCTGCCCATCTGCAGCGTGTGGCGAACATTCAAGGTCAGGCAACGCTGCACCCGCACGCGGTTGGCGTCCACCCGCAGGCGGCGGCGCACGTCGTCCGAGGCCGTGCGCGCGGCGGCCGCATCCAACTGTTGGGCCGCCATGGCCAGCGTGGCTTCGACGCGATCGATGCCGACGCACGTCTTCGTCGCTTCCTCCCAGGAGCGCGCCTCCGGGTAGCCGAAGACGGTCAGGTAATCCAGGTACGTATCCGGTTGCGCCCTTTCGGACTCATAGAAGTAGGGCTCCCAGTAGGAACGCTCCTCCTCGGTGAGCCGCTCCGGGTACGGCACCAGCGGCCGCTCCAGCCAGCGCCCCAGGACCGTCGGGCTGAAGACATTCACGCCGGCGACCCCCATCATGACGTCGGCATCCCCCAGGCTGTCCCACGCATCCACCACGGCATCCGCCACGTCGGCCGCATAGAGGGACGCCGCCATGTGCGTATAGACATCGATCCGCTCGCGTTGGCAGGTGGGTACCGGCATCTCCAACGCGGCCTCCAGGGCGGTGAAAAACTCCGGCCCATTGCCGCCCGTCATCAACCGCCGCACCGGCGAGGTGCGCACGGCGTTGGCAAAGGAAAGCACCGCCTCGGGCGTGGGCATCCGGTTCACGAGCGGCGAGGGCATCCAGAAGCTGGCGCCCCAGCCGCCAAATCCATAGAAGGAGCCATCCTCCGTGTAGGGCGCCGGCGCCATCTGCGCGATCCCCACCCCGGGCTGCAGGCTCTTGCGGATGCTGTGCATCTCATCCGCCGTGAACAGGCACTCCGTGTAGACCTGGGCCTGCACCCCGGCGTCCAGCGCCCCTGCGCGCAGCGCCTGCAGAAAACCCACGACGCGCTCGCCCATGTCGCGGTTCTCGTACCCGGTCGGCCCGTTAGGATTGATGAACGCGCGCGCCGCCCAGGGATAGAACGACCCGGAATCGTTGGCCACAAAGCGAAACACATCCAGGTTGGGGCACTCCTTCGTGATCATGCGCACCGCTTCGCGGTAGGCCGCGCGAACGTCGGGGTGATCCGTGTTCGGCGCAAAGAACAGCCCGGTCGATCGCAGCGGATTGTCCGCGCGCGTGCCGCGCCACTCGGGATGCGCGCGGTACACCGCATCGTTCAGCCAGCACGGCTCCACCCCGTAGTACGCGGCCCGCAGACCCAGCCCCGCCGCCAAGTCATGCTTCACTTTCATGAAGGCCATCTGCCGCTTCACAAACGCGGCCGGAAATGCCGCCTCCAGCCCCGGCGGCGTCGCATGCTTGAACAGCGACGGCATTATCGTGGACCACTCGCACCAGGGGCTGTCCTTGTCCAGCCCCTGCAAATCCGTGCGCTCCGATAACTCGGAGATGACCACGTGGGTGAAGCCGACCTCCTTGGCCGCGCGCGCCAACGCCTCAAACTCCGCCAGATCGCGCGTGCGCGGCGAGAAGATCAGAATCTTGTCCGGCGGGATATTCGTCGCCGCCGCGGTGGCCACTACGGGCGAAAGCGCGAGGCACAGGGCCGCCAGAAGCACGTGGTGCCACAAGGAACGCAGAAGAGAGGAGAAACGCATGGGGAGCTCCACGGTTAGCGGCTTGTCCGTCTGTCAGTGACGCAGCAGAACAAAAAGCCTGCCATGCGAAGTGGCCCACGCCAAGAAAAAGCGCGTCGCGAAGATTGCGACGGGGGCTTCCCCTCCGAACCCTTCGTGGCCTTCGTGTTCTTCGTGGTGCAACAACCATTTGCGGGACATGCCCCTGGCAGCCCGTTGAAAAAGCATTACGGAGCGGCGCGGGTGGCACCGCGCCCTCCCAAATATGGGCATGAATCGATGATTGGGAGGGCCGGGTGCCACCCCGGCCGGGTTTCTCAACGGGCTGCTAGACGCCGCTCTCCAGCAACACCTCCGCCGCGCGGACCTGCTCGGGGCTGCCCAGCATGACCAGCCGGTCGCCCGGCTGCAACGGAAACGCGGGATCCGGATTCACCATCTGCTGTCCTTCGCGCTCGATACCCACCACCGAGACCCCCGTGCGCGAGCGTAGTTGCAGATCCCGCAATGTGCGGCTCGCCACCGTGGCCGACGCCGCCAGCGCAACCGTGGCCAACCGCAGTTGCGCAAGCGTTTCCGACGCCGGGTTTCCCCCCACCGGCTTCGGGTCCGCGCCCGGCCCCGCGTCATCCCCCTTCAGCACCGCATCCAGGGCAAATTGCGCCTTCTGATACACACGCGAGAGCCGCCGACGGCCCCACATCGCCACCGCCACCACCACCGCCGTGAGCAGCAACAGCGTTTCGCGCGAGGGCAGCATGCTCGCGCTCAAAATGAATGTCATCACCACCAGTGCGGCCCCGCCCGCCAGCGTCACGACGTTGGCGATGAACGTGCGCGTGTGGCGCGCCCAGGCGCCGCTGATGGTCATCGGCAGGCCCACCTCCGCCAGCACCATGCCGAGGGCATTGAACTTGCGGAAATTCACCAGGTAGAGCGGCATCGCCAGCACCATCGCCACCAGCCAGAGCGCGGCACGATACAGGCCAGGCCGCCGCAAGTTCTCGGGAATCCCCGGGATCTCGCGCTGCGCCGCATAGCCCGCCGCACCCAGAATCGCCGCGATCAACAGCGTGTTGATGATCGTCATCCAGACCGAACGCCGGATGATGGCACGCACGGCGCTCGGCTGGCGCTTGAGCCGGATCCGGTCCACCCACTCGCTGTAGAGTTGGAACATGGCCGTCCAGCGCCGCACGCCACGCCGCTCCGCCAACGACCCCGCGTTCGCGTCCATCCAGCGAATCAGGTACGGGCTGATGACCGTCGACAGGACCGCCGTCGCCACGCCGACCTGGTAGACATTCTGGCCGGTGGCATTCAGCGAAATGCCCAGCGCCGCAATGATGAAGGCAAACTCGCCGGTCTGCGCCATGCCGGCGCCGACGCGAAACGCCGTGGGCGCATCCTGACCCGTCAACAAGGCGCCGGTGGAGGTGGTCGTGAACTTGCCGATCACCACCGCCGCCGTGGCCAGCAGCACCGGCACCCATTGCGCGAGCAGAACCGACGGGTCCAGCATCAGCCCTACACTGACAAAGAATACAGCGCTGAAAATGTGCCGCAGCGGTTCGACGAGGGTCACCAGGCGCATGCGCGCCTGGGACTCGGAGGCCAGCAACCCCACCAGCACGGCGCCCAGCGCCATGCTGAGTTCGAGCTTCACCGCCACCAGTGCCACGCCGAAGCACATCCCCACGCCCGTCACCACCAGCAGTTCGTCGTTCTCGAATCGCGCCAGATAGTTCAGCACCCGCGGCACCACCAGCAACCCGACCACCACCACCAACAACATGAACATCCCAAGCGTCCACACTCGCCCCATCACCAGGCCCGGATCCACACCCCCCGAAAGCCCCACGCCCGTCAGCAGCGCCATCATCGCCACGGCCAGCACATCCTCCACCACCGAGATCGCGATCGTCAGCTGTGACGCCTTGTTCTGAGAATGCCCCAGTTCATTCAGGATCTTGGAGAGAATGGTCGTCGAGGAATCGCACAGGATGCCGCCCAGGAACAGGCTCTCGATGGTCGACCAGCCCAGAAACTGCCCCAACTCATAGCCCAGCCACACCATGAAGGTGACATCAATCACCGCCGTCACCACCGCCGTCACCCCAACGCGACGCAGACGCCGTATGTTGAAATCCAACCCCAGGGAGAACATCAGAAAGACAACGCCCAGATCCGCCAGGGTGCGAATGGTCGAGTCGTCGTTCACAAAGGAGAAGGGCGGCGTGTGCGGACCGATCAGGAGGCCGGCCAGAATGTAGCCGACCACGCGCGGTTGCTTGGCCTTGTGGAATAGCAGGGTGACGACCCCGGAGACCAGCAAGACTACCGCGAGATCCTGAAGAAAGCTGACGGTACCCATGGCCTGTTTATGGCAGCAGTGGTGTGAGCCCGTCAAGCCGGCAGGGTTCGCCAGGACGAAGATTGCGGCGCCACCGGTCCGCTTGCGGCACGGCGGCACCAGGCGTATCATCCGGGTGGGTGTTCAGAACGGTTCTTCCGGTCCATTCATGGGGGTGCAGATTTTCATGACCACACAAACGGATGACGTCGTAGCCGGGTTCACGCTGACCAACGACGAGGTGACGTTCTACCAACGCTACGGCTACCTGGTGCTGCCCGGATGGGTGCACGAAGACGCCCTGCCCGGCCTGCGCGACGAGGTCTACGCCATCATGGCCGCGCGCGGGTTCAGCCGCGAGCGCTTGAACCACGCCAACGAAACGGCCGACAAGCTGCGCCAGGCCTCGGAATATCTGCGCGGCTCGCACCTGGACCGGTTGATCAACGGCGCCGGCACGCTACGCCTGGCCTCGTGCCTCATCGGCGGCCACGCCATCCGCTACCTGCCGTTCACCGCCGTCAAATCCGGCGGCGGCGGCGGACAGTTCCACTTCCATCAGGACAACAACTACACCCCGCATGAACCCGCGCTGGGGTCGCTCAACATCTGGGTCGCGCTGGTGGATATGACGCCGGAGAACGGCTGCCTGATGATGGCCCCGGAGTCCCACCGCCAGGGAACATGGGATGCGGAGGCCACGGGCGACGGCGACACCCACCGCAAGGTGCGCGTGACGCCGGCCAACATCCTGCCGCTGCGCATGCGCGCCGGAGACGCTGTCGCGTTCACGCGCCTGACCGTGCACGGCAGCGGGCCCAACACCACCGGCACCGCCCGCCTGGCCTACGCCCTCCAATACCACCGCGACGACGTCAAGTATCTCGACCGCTCCACCGACGCCTGGAAGCGGCTGGCCGATGAACCGCGCTTCCAGACTCCGCCGCTCAACGCCCTGCCGGCGGCACCCGCCACCTGACCGGATCAGGGACGCTCGGCACAGCCTCGCGCTCCAACCCCAGCGTGGAGCGCGAGGCTGCGCCGAGCGCCATCAGCGAATGCGCAACTCCGTGGCGTAGTCCTTCACGCGGAGGCCTCCAGCGAACGGTGGCGGTCGGCGATCGTGACGGCGAGGCGGTCGATGGCCGCAAGGTCCTCCGGCTTGGGAAGCCCCTGACACAGGACCGGCTCCAGGAACTCGGGCTTGAGGTGTGGAAGCATCTCCGCCGTCTTCCCCAGCTGGCTGCGGGCCCAGCCGTAGGATCCGATGTAGCCGGCAAACCGCAGCGGCGGGCGCAGGGCATCCGCGATCGTGGCCGCGAATCCCGCCAGCGGGTGCGGCCCCCCCAGCACCGCCGGTGCCGCAAAGACCAGCGTCGCCGCATCCACCAGCGCCGCCGCAAATTGATCCAGCTTGAGATGCAGCAGATCGAAAGGGCGAACGCCCACGCCATTGTCCACCAGCGCCTCCAGCAGGCGGTCGGAAAGGCGCGCCGTGCTGCCATGCATGGAAAGCGTCGGCAGCAGCACCCGGTTGGCCAACCCGCCGGAAACCCAGCGCCGGTGCGCCTCCACGATCGGCGCCGGACGCACATGCACGGGGCCGTGGCTCGGGGCGATCAAGCGCACATCCAGTGGCGCCAAACGCTCCAGATGGCTCCGGATCTGCTTCGCGTACGGCATCATGATCTGCGCGTAGTACATGCGAGCCGCCTCATGCACCGCCGCCTCGTCCACGGCCACCAGATCGGACGTCGCCAGGTGCGAGGCAAAGAAGTCGCACGAGAAGAGCACCTGGTCCGGCTCCAGCAACGACACCATCGTCTCCGGCCAATGCACCCAGGGCATGTGCATGAACCGCAGCGACCGCCCGCCGAGGTCCAGCGTGTCGCCGTCGGCCACCGCCTGCAGGCGCGCCGCCGGAATGCCGAGATGATCCTGAAGCATGTTCACGCACTTCGGCGAGGCCAGCACCTTCGCCTGCGGATAGCGCTCCAGCACGGCCGGGATGGCGCCCGAGTGATCCTGCTCCGCGTGGTGGGCGATGACGAAATCCAGGCGTTCCACGCCCGCCAACCGCTCCATCAGCACCGGGGCCATCGCCGGATCGACCGCGTCCAGCAGCACCGTCTTGTCGCGGCCCTCCACCAGGTACGCGTTGTAGCTCGTCCCCTGCGGCAACGGCACCAACTCATCGAAATGCTGCCGGTGCCAATCCACGGCACCCACCCACGACACACCCGGTATGATCTCGCGCTTCTGCATGATGCTCCCTCTTGCGGTCCACAACCAAATTCAACCCGCGCGGCCGCATCAGCTCTCGAATAGCGAACGCGCCAGTCCGCTCTGCCGGACGATGGACTGCAGGGCCGTGCCCCCTAACAGCCCGTTGAAATAACCCCAGGTCCGACTTTCGGCTCGCCGCAGTCTCGCCCTCCATGCGTTGTTTACGAGGCTTTTCGGTCTCCGATGGAGGGCGAACCTGTGGTGAGCCGCTTTTTTCAACGGGCTGCTAAATAGTTAAGCCTCGGGGGCGACGACAAGAACCCGAAACTTGCCGCGAAAGATCGCAAAGACCGCAGGAATGAAAGCCTCTCGTGCCGGCGCTACGGCGCCAGACATCTTTGCGCGCCTTGCGTTCTTTCGCGGCCATGCTTCAGAGCCTCACGTGTCCAGCCACTTACGGGACACCACGTCATGCATAGGCGGCCTCGAAGCGAGTCACAAACACTTCCGTGTGCAAACGGGCTCGAATCTCCTCGGCACTCGCACACTCCAGGAACAGTTCGACGGCTTCTCGCAGATTCGCAACCGCGCCTTCCACCGATTCTCCCTGGCTGGCCACATCGAGTTCGGGACAGAGCGCGACAAAGCCGTCGCCCTCCTTTTCCACAATTGCCGTAAACGCGCCCATTTTTATATAAAGAGGCCCCTCTCAATGTGCACCGGACACGCTAAGGATACCAGAACCCGCAGTCACGTTGCCACCGGATTCCGAAGCGCTACGTAGTGCCACAGCGCTACTTCCCCGATCCCTCGGTCTTCTTGAAGGCGCGCTTGAAGAAGTTGCCGATGTCCTTGGCGCCGCCCTCCAGCTTCTCGGCGTCCCCGCTCGCTTTCAACTTTTCGCCAAAGTTCTCCGCGATGCGCGCGAGGGCATTTCCCAGAATTTCCGTCGAGAGCTTGGCGGCCACGCGGTTCAGGTCGGTCACATCCGTATAGGTGCGCTCCACATTCATCGGAAATGTGCGCGTCCGCGGCTCCGGCCCCCGGCCTCCATAGTCGATGAACGTGGCGGTCCCCAGTTTGATCGTCAGGCGGTCGATGCGCAGGGGGCGCGGCTCTTTCTTCGAAGCCGGGGGCTCTGCCGTCGGCGGCGAGGCACCGGGCTCCTTGCCCGCGGGCGGCTTCGCTCCCGCTTTCTTGCCGAGCCGGGCCAGGTTCGTCTCGCCGTCCGCTTTGCGAATAACCACCAACGACGGCATATCCAGCACCACCTCATTCAGATGTATCTCGCGCGCGAACAGCATCCCCAGTGAGTAGCGCACGTAGGCCCGCTCGATCACAATGGCCTCGCGATTCGGAAAGTCCGGCGGATTGAACAGCTCCAACCCCCGAACTTCAATCGACGGCCTCAGGATCCCCACGCGGATGTCTTCCACGTCCGCATCAAAGCCCGTGAGGCTCCGCACCACCGCGCCGGTCGTCACCCGGATCGCCACCTGACGCACCAGCGCCAGCACCACCAGAACCACCAGCACGAGCCCAATCACCTTTACCAGCCTCTTCACGTCGGTCCCCCTTGCGATGACTCTCGGCGATCTTTCGCCGCCCTCGCGATTGCACCCGCGAGCCCATCGTCGCGCAAGCCCCCGATAGCGTCAAGATGCGCTGCGCATCCCCGAAATGCAGATTGCGTGGCCCCACGCTGAGCCGTCATGATTGCCGTTTCAGGGAGAGGTGCCTGTGAGCGGATGGCTGGTGGGCATCGCCGGCATCCTCGCTGGCCTCGCGCTTGCGGCCTGCGCTCACTGACCCATCGAGGTCACGGGTTGTTGAGCACCTCGATCATGGCGGCGATGTTTTCGGGCCTGGCGTCTCCGGGAATCGAGTGCGCCGGCGCGGCCACGTAACCGCCCTCCGCACCGACGAGGTCCAGCAGGCGCCGCACCTCATCGCGCACCTCCTGGACGGAGCCGTGGGGCAGCGTGCGCTGGGTGCTGATGCCGCCCCAGAAAGAAAGAGCGCTCCCGTAACGCCGCTTCATGGCGACCACGTCCATCACCTCCGGCTGGAACGGGTTGAATAGATCCACACCGATCTCGATCAGGTCCGGGAAAAGCGAGTCGACCTTGCCGCAGCAGTGGATGGCGACGCGTTTCCCGCGAGCATGCACCGCGGCATACATCTCGCGCAGGCGCGGCTTGAGGAACTCGCGCCAGTGGTGCGGCCCCATCAACAGACCGGTTTGTTGGCCCCAATCGTCCCCAAACAAGATGGCGTCGACCGGATGCCGGCAGGCGTGGTCGATGCGAATCAAGTTGTGCTCCAGGATGCGGTCGAGCAACGCATGAACAAAGGACTGATTGTTTACCATGCCCGAAAACACCGGCTCCATGCCCGCGAGCGTCCACGCGCGCTCGAAGAGGCTGAACCCGATGCAGGCCACGGAAAAGCGATGCGGTTCCTGCGCGAGGGTCGCCTCGTAATGCGCATAGCGCGCGGCGGCATGCGGATCGGGAAATGGATACGTTGCCACGTTCTCCGGCGTGATCGCCAGGTTGCAGACGTTGCCGATGTCGGCGTCGATGGAGCGATCCCAGCGAACACCGAATTCGTCTTCCCAGATGTGGGGCGCCACCATCCGCTCGCCGCCGGGCAGACGGGTGGACAGCCAGCAGAAGGCATTGTTCAGCCGGGACTCGTAGTCGGGGTCGTACGCCGCCATGCGCGCGGCGGCCGCCTGGGTGAAGTCCACCTGGTAGGGCGTGCGATCCGGACGGCGGTGCGCCAGGCTCCTCTGCACACGCTCACGATTGGTCATAGCGTCACGCGTACCCGACGGCGAATCGGCCTTCATGGGTCGTGGAGTTTACGCCCGACGGGCGTTGGACGCCAGCAGCAGGTGGAGCGCGGCGCGGCGGGGTGTACGCTACTCCGTGACCACAAGATAGAACACGGTGGTGCCGGCATCGGTCGGGGTGACGAAGGTGTTGACCGGCGGTGTGGCGGGAATGCCCGTGGCGAGCGCCTCGAAGCCATCCCGCAGATTGGTGGTACGCTGCACGGAGTAGGTGCGTCCCGGCGCGCTGAACCACCGCAACGTCACACCACTCCCGCCCGGCTGCACGCCGAACATGGCCAGCCGCGAATCGCCATCCACGGGGTCCGTACCCGTCAGGACCTCATCCTCATTCGACAACCCGTCTCCATCGAAATCGGCCCCCGGGAGGACATCGGCGAGCGCGTGGATGGTGTCGAGCGGATCGGCATCGACGATGCGCTGTTCCCAGGCGTCGGCCATCCCGTCGGCATCGGTGTCCGGCGAGGCGGATCCAAACACGCCCAGGCCGGCCTCGTCTTCGGCGGCGAGCAGAAAGCCGGCAGCAACGGCCACGCGCCGGTTCGCCATCATGGAAGAGAACGCGGGCGTCGAGATGGGCACCATCGGCAGCGAGGCGTCCACCGCGCGCACGGATGCATCCCCGGCAAGCACCACCTGCGCTCCGGACACGGCCACATCCTGAACCGCGCCATCGGTGGTGACCATCCGCACAAGCCGCGGCGCGACATGATTGGTGGCTTCCAGAACGAGCCAGCCCCGGCGGTCGTTGGCCACGTAGAGATACGGATCCGCTGCCTCGATCGCCACCGCCGGCTCGCCGTCGCGATAGGCGCCCAGGACCTGCCCCGACCGATCGAGTATGCGCACGCCCTCCGTCCCGCCGGCGAGCGCGAGATCGGAACCCAGCCAGGCCAGATCGAAGATGCGGTGCCCGTCCGTGTAGCGCGCGCGCAGGCTCATGGCCGCCGGATCGGAGGCATCCACAAGATCGACGCGCTCCCCATCGGTCACGGCGACGTCGGCACCATGGGCAGCCACGCGCGTCAGCGCCACCAGCCCGGTCGCCGCATAGGTCCCCAACAGGCTCGGGGCGGATGGGTTCGTGATCGCGAACGCTTTCAGCCCATCCTCGCCGTCGGCCACATAGGCGATGGCGCCGGAAACCGCGATGGCGCGCGCCTGGCTCGCGAGCATGGAGACCGACAACAGTTCGGGGTCCGCGCCGTTGGTGAGGCGGTAGACCCGGAAGCCATTCTCGCCGCACGCCAGCAGCGCAAGCGACCCGAGTGTGGCCGCGTCGGCCGCGCGCGCCCCATCGGCGTAGACCACGTCCAGCGCGGGAAGGTCAGGCACCGCGAGACTCAGCAGGCGCAGGCCCGCGAAGCCATCGGCGGCCAGCAACGTATCGGGGGCATGAAGAGCGAGATCCGATACGGCACCCGCAGTGGCCACGGCCGCGCGCGCCACCGGCGCCGTGGGAACCGATACGTCCACCGGTTGAATCCCGGCGGACCCGAGCGCCACATAGACGATGCTGCCGCGCAAAGCCACGGCCCCACCGGCTGCGGCCAGAAGTGTGCGCCCCACGAGAACCGGCGCCGCCGCATCCGTCACGTCCAGCACTGAGAGCGCGCCGAGTTCGTCGGCGACATAGGCGTACGCCCCGGCAACCGCCAGCCCGCGCCCGACCGCCACGGCCGCGGCGGATCCCAGCAAGTGCGGAGCCGTGGGGTCCGCCATGTCGTAGATGAGCAGTCCCGCGTGCTCGTCGAGAGCGTAGAGACGGTTTGCCGTCCACACGAGCGCGCGCACAGGCCCCGGCGTGGAACACGCGCCGATCACGACCGGGGCGGATACATTCTGCACATCCAGCACGCGCAGACCGGATCGACCATCCGCCACCGCGAGAAGTCCGCCGCCGAAGGCCACCGCTCCGGCGTGGCCGGACGTGTCGTAGATGCTGCGCAGGGCGGGATGGGCCGGGTCGCCAATCGCCACCAGTTGCACGCCGCGATCACCGCAGGCGGCCGCCACGAGTGGACCTGACACCGCCAAGTCCTCGATCCGCCCCGGCAAACGGACGCGTCCGAGTCGCGCGCCACCCGCCAGATCCAACAGGCTCAGGGTGGCCCCTTCCCCAATCACGGACAGCCCAGCCTCCACCGCCACAGCCCGGCAGAAGCCGCCGACGCTTCCCAGCGCGTCGCCCACCGCCGCACGCACGCCCGTGCCCGAAATCACCGCGTCCACCACCACGCCGCCGACCACATTCGTCACGCCATTCACGACCACATACACCTGCAACCCATGCGTACCCGTGACAACACCCAGCGTCGCCCAATCGATCGTCACCGTTTCCAGCGAGCCCGGATCCAGCCAGGCCACATCCTGAGTGCCGATCGTCTGCTGGCTGTTCGTATCGACCAGCACAATGCGGAAAGAGCCCCCCGCCGTGCCGCTGTTGGACACCGTCACCGAGATCGGCGCCGGATCCCCCGCCAGGACATCGCCCGGTGCCGCCGCATCCACGATCATCGGAACCGAAGCGGCACCGAGTTGCGGCGTGATGGTGGTCAGGCGCAGGTCAAACGCAAGATCGCGGTTCTCCGATCCCAGCACGGTCTGCCCGGTGTTGAGCGTGCCACGCGAGTGCGTCCGAGGGGCGACCCACGCGAAGTCCGCCGCCCCGCGACCGATTCCCGTCACCTGCAGGGAGTTGCCGCTTGCGAGAGAGACCTCCGACACACCGACATCCGTGGAGGTCCGGCCGACCGCGGGCCCGTCCAGCGCCGTGAACGCCCCTTCATACGACAGGAACTGCAGCACCGTGGTTCCGTTCTGCACCAGCGCCACGCCATCCGGTCCACCGTTCTGGATGCCGCTGACGGCAAACCAGACCGCGCCCCCCGCCCCATCCGCTTCGGCGTCCAGCGTCCCTGTCAGCGCCACGGTGTTATAGACCGCGCGAGCGTCCCCATCATAGAAGACCAGCGACAACGACGAGAGATCCGCCCCCGCGGCGCCCGCGATCTCCACGCCCTCGTTCGCATCGGTTCCCGAATTGTCGTAGTGGAGCTCGTTGATCCAAGGCTGCATGGCGGTGGCACCGCCGGCCTGGTGCACCTCGGCGGCGAGCGTGTTGATGCCGGCGTGCAGCAGTTCGGCGTCCAAGTCCACGTCGATGCTGTTCGTCTCCGCCGCGCCCGCGAGCGCCACCACGGCGGGCGTGCTGCTGGATGGATCACCGGGGGGCATGTTGTCGCGCCAGGCCTCCGTGCCGTTGAGATAAAGAATGGCGCCATCATCGCGCACAATCCGCGCACGGGCCGTCACCGGCCGCGATGACAGCGCAAACTGACTCCGGAAGAAATAGGCCGTAGAGTTGGTGCGCCCGATGGCGGTGGCTTCGCCGCCGTTGCCGAAGCCAAGGGGTGCCGCGCCCGCCGGCCAGGCGGCATCGTAATACGATTCCTGGCGCCAGGGCGTCTCATGAAGGGCCAGCCCTTCGTCCTGGTAACGCCACACCGCGCCGGACCCGATCGCCACATTGGTCGTCACGCCCGGCGCAATCGCCGTCAGGACGGTACGCGCGTTGTCCGCCAGGTTCGTTTCGCCGGTGGCGGGCCCGGCCGTCGCGCGCAGCCGGTACAACCCCAGCGGGATGCGCACGGTAGCCCACGTGAATGTCACATTGGTGGCGCCGCCCGCCGCCACCGGCCCCACGCTGCGCGTCCCCAGGGAGACACCCTGCGTCTCGTTGCTGAGCGAGACGTTGAAGGTCTCGGCGCGGTTGCCGAGGTTGGTGGCCACCACCGTGATCGCCGCAACGCTCCCCGGCACCACGTGCGGCGGGGCGGCGATCGCGGCCACCGCCACATCGTGCTCCGCCGGCGGAATCGCCTGCGGCGTGAAGACAATCTGCAGCGAGGTGAAGTTCGGCAGGTTCGGGATGTTCGACGTCACGAAGGCCGAGCTCTTGGTGAAGCCAACCCAGTTGGTGGCCGTCCACGGCCCCTGCGCATTGGCTTCCGTGAACTCCACGTAGAAACGATACTGGCCATCCGGCATCACGACGCCATTCGTGTTGCGGCAGTCCCAGGTCACCGTGTGGGTCTGGTGCGAAGTCAGCGTGGCGCCGGTGACCCCGTCCACATTCGTGTACGTCCCGCTCCGGGTATGCCACTGGTACAGATACTGCGAGCGGTTGGCCGCCTGGCGCTTCAGCGTCTTGATGAAATTGGACTGCGAGTCCGTAACCCAGATCGCCAGCACATGGCGCGGCGCATAGTTGCCATTCGCCGTAACGGTGGCGACCCGGAACGTTGCGGTCCCGGGCGTCTGGGAGAAGCCGGGAATGGCCGGCACCGTCAGTGCCGCCAGCACGCACAAAACAAGGCGCAGGGATTGCCAGCGGCTCACGAGACGACCTCCGCTCGCGCGCGGGTCCAGCGCGTGGGCCCACGCAGAGTGGGGGTGCCCGGCCCGAGTCGCTGCCAGCGGTCGACGATGCGGCGCACGGCGCGCAATGCCGCCGGCATGGCCGCCTGCACAGCCGGCGAGAGTTCCATGCCGTAGTCCATACGCGCCGGTTCTACACCCAGCACCCACAGGCACTCCGGCACCGCTCGCCCCGCACCCAGCAACTGCAGCGCACCGCGCAAGCCGAGGTCGTGCAGGGACGCACCTTCCCGCGGCGAGCGCACCGCGTCTACCGGAGCCACGTGCACGGTCCCGGGCGCGTCGCCCGTCTGCATCGCATCCAACACCAGAACCGCCTCCGCAAGGGCCACTTCATCGACCACCCCGAGCAGCGCGGTCCCTGCATCCAGCAACGTGGTGCCGCGCGGCGGATCCTTCTCCAGCGCGCGCACAAGGTGGATCCCCACGCCATCATCGCCCAGGAGCAAATTGCCCATGCCCACAATCAGGATGCGCGGCCCGCCCGTCATGCGCCCCTCCCCTCGCGCCGCCAACCCTTGTCGGGCCGCACCACATGCGTGGCGCAATCCAGGCACGGATCGATCGCATGAATCACGCGCAGCGCCTCCAGCGGCTGATCGACGTTCTGGATGGGCGTTCCCACCAGCGCCAGTTCCATCGGTCCGAGCCCGCCCGCATCATCGCGCGGCGACAGGTTCCAGCAAGTGGGCGTGATGATCTGGTAGTGCGCGATCTTGTGGTTCTCGATCCGCAGCCAATGGCCCAAGGCCCCGCGCGGCGCTTCCGTCAGCCCCACCGTTTCGGCACTCGCCGGGATGGCGCAGGCCACATAGGCCGAGGTTTGCACGGGCAACGCGGTGATCCACGCCTGCATGGCGCCCGCCAGCCGCAGCGCTTCATGGGCGCGGGCGCGATGGCGATCCATCACGGATACGCCGCCGCTGTACCAGCCATTCACCGTCATCCGCGCGAGCGGCCCGCACTCGTAGGCCACATCGTCATAGCGCGGTGCCTTCAACCACGAGTAGCCCGCCGCCTTGGGATGCTGGGGCACCGTCTCGCCATCCGCCGGATTCAGGCCGGTCGTGGCATTGTCGTACCAGGCGTGGTGCACATGCTCCACGATCCGGTCAATATCCACCGGCAACGGGGCGCTGGCCCCATCCGGCAGCCGGCCCGCTTGAAACAACTTGGTGCTCCCCGCCGTGTCTTCCTCGTAGGCGCCAAAACTCAGCAGGTTGCCGCAGCCCTTGCCGATCGTGAAATACTCCGGGAAGAACCCGGCCACGCGCTCCACGTCGGGGATGTACGTGCCTTCGATGAAGGTCGTGATCTCCGTCAAGAGGTTTTGGAAGCGCGTCTTGTCCGCGGCGTGGGCGATGGCGGTGAAGCCACCGGCGATGTAGGCCGGGGTGTGCGGCAGCTTGCCGCCGTAGATGGCGCCCATCTCGTGTGCCTTGCGGCGCATGTCGATGGCGGCGAGGTAGTGCTGTTGCAGCAGAGCCGCGGTCGCCGCGTCGAGCCGGTTCCCCACATCCCACCCGGGTTGCCACGGTGCCATCGCCGGCCCCCGGATGAAGTCTGGCAGGCACAGCAGATAGAAATGCAGCAGGTGCGACTCCAAGAAGCAGGCGCCGTGCACGAGGTTGCGCATCAGGCGCGCCGTCTCCGGCGGCTGCACCCCGAACGCCTGATCGAGCGCCAGCACCGCCGCCATGGAGTGCGACGTCGGGCACACGCCGCAGACGCGCGAGGTGATGATCGGCGCATCGCGCGGATCGCGCCCCGCCAGGATTCGCTCAAACCCGCGGAAGAGCGTGCCCACGCAGTGCGCGTCCACCACCTGCTGGACCCCATTCACGGTGTCCACGGCAATCTCGACCTTGAGATGCCCCTCGATGCGGGTCACGGGATCAATGGCGGCTATCAGGACGGGCATGGGATGTGGCGTGCCTCAGGTGGGGGTGTAGGGCGTATAGAACGATTGCGGACCCGGGAAGTTCGGCTCGACACAGCCATGGCAGGGCGCATTGACGCCGATGCACCAGTGCCCCTGGCCCAGCTTGCCGTTCCAGCAGTTCTCGCAGTGCGCCCGGGTGAAGGGTCCGCGGCAGCCCAGGTTGATCAGGCACTGACCGTCGGTACCGAAATCGCCCGCCTCGTTGGTGCCGCCCAGGTTGCGCGGGCACTTGTCGTGGATGAGCGCCGGCACCGCCTCGTTCAGGTGGTTGCGCGTGTAGAGTTCAACCGGGCGCCCCACCTCATCGAGCGTGATCGACCGCCCCAGCAGCAATTGCACAATCGCCCACACCACCCAGGCCGGATTGGCCGGACAACCGGAAATGTTGACGGTCGGCCGCCCCGTGAACGCCCGCACGCCAACCACGCCCGAGGGATTCTCCCCGGCCGCCGGAATGCCGCCGAACGCCGCGCAGGTGCCAACGCTGATGATCTGCGACGCGCGCGCCGCATGCTCCTGAACCGCCTGCTGGAAGGTGATTTCCTTGCCCTCGTAACTGTAGACGATGCAGCAGTGCCCGTTGAACGCGGTTGGAACGCCACCTTCCGCCACCAGGATGAAGTTGCCCTCATCATATACGCGCCGCAGCGCCGCCACCGCCGGCTCCCCCGCCAACGCCATCAGCGTCGGATGAAAAATCAGGTTGATGTGGTCGGTCAGGACCTCGGTGATCGTGTAGGGCGGCGCATCCGCAATGTAGTTCAGCAGCGACACCGAACACCCCGTGCAGGAACTGCCCTGCAACCAGATGACCGATGGCCCCGTGGGACTGGCCAGCGCCTCGCGAAGCAGGCCCAGGTCCAGCGGATCCAACCCCAGCACCGCACTCGATGCCAAACAGTACTTTAGAAATTCTCGCCGGCTGACATTCACGTTCGATCTCCCAAGGTTGTTACGGTAGCAGGCGCCATGCCGACTCACAGCTACGGGATTCTGAATTTCCAGAAAGAAATACAAAACCCAACCCCGGTGTGCGTATCAACTTGTTCATGAGCACGTTACACACACAGCCCTCGCCGCGGCATCCATCCCTCGCGCACGAGCTCCCGTCTGGGCGGTGGGGATTTTTTCCACGCTGGGCGAAAGTGCGCAGATCCCCGCTTTTCAGATCGGGCTGATTGGGCGAGAATATGCGATTGGTCCTTGGGTTCAGGGCAGAGGTGGGGTGCGGGTATGCGAAGCATGGCGGCGCGAGGATTATGATGGCGACGCCCAAGCGAGTTTCACCATTCGGCTGCTGGCTCCATGCAGGGGGCCTCTTGCTGCTCACGCTCCTGCTGGCCGCCCCGGCGTCGGCCATCCCGTCATCCGGGCTCGTGTTGTGGATCGATGCCACGGACGCCACCGGCACGGGCACCAATCCGGCGTCCGGCACCGCCCTGGCCACCTGGGCCGACAAGAGCGGCGCCGGTCACCCCGCCACCCAGGGCACCGCCACCAACCGCCCCACCCTCGTGGCCAACGCTCTGGGCACCAACCCGGTCGTGCGCTTCGATGGCGACGACTCGCTGGCCGTCGGCACCCTGCGCGCCACCACCGGCAACCTCCACGCCTTCGTGGTTTCGCGCCGCAGCGCCGCGCAACTCGGTGGCGACACCTATCAGCGCCTGATTTCCACCTCCGATGGCGCCGACACCTACGATTGGCAGACGCCGGACTGGACGATCACCAGCCGCTACGATGGCAGCGGCAACTCGCTGGCCTACGGACCCGAGATCCGCCAGGCCTCCGCCACCAACGGCTCGCTCAAGATTGCCGGCCTCACCATCGGGCGCGACGCCGCCAACGGCTTCAGCCGCCTGCGCGGCGACATCGCGGAAGTGCTCGTCTACACGAATGCGCTAAATTCCGCCGACATCGCCGCCGTTACGAACTACCTGCACGCGAAGTGGCTGGCCAACACCAACAGCCCCGCTCTGCCGCGGCCGCTGGTCGGCGCCATCCGATGGGACGCGTGGATCGGCACCAACTCCGGCGTGGGTCTCGCCGTGGAGAAGGCCCTCGGGCCGCAAGCCTGGCATTCACGTCTGCCCTATTTCGGCTGGGAACTATCCGCCACGCAGGTCGTCGTGCGGTCGGTCACCCAGGCCAACGAGGATCGCCAGATCGCCTATGCCCAGGCCGCAGGCCTCGACTACTTCGCATTCGTCATGTACGCCACCAACGACGCGATGACCCGCTACGGCATCGACCTCTACCAGGCCAGCGCACACCGCGACGACGTGACGTTCTGCATGATCAACCAGGGGGACCGCCCCACCACCTGGACGAATTTCATGACGCGCATGATCGGCCACTTCAGCCGCACGAATCATGTCACCGTGCTCGGTGGGCGCCCCCTCATGTACATGCTGGATGGTTCCGGCTTTGTCGGCTCGAGTGCCAATCAGTTCCCCAGTTGGGCCGCATATGGCGCGGCCTTCAGCGAGTTGCGCGCCGCCACCATCAACGCCGGGCTGCAAAACCCCTATCTGGTCTACATGCACTGGGACGTCACCGAAACCGCCGCTCGCAAGACGGCGCTGGGCTTCGACGCCATCAGCTCGTACGCCATCAACGGCAACCACTCCTCGGCGTCCTATGCCACGCTGGACGGCACCGCCCGCGCCTTCTGGGACACGCAGAAGGCCAGCGGCTCGAAGGTGGTGCCCAACGCCACCGTCGGCTGGGATCGGCGCCCGCGTGTGCAGAATCCGGTGCCGTGGGAATCGTGGCAGGTCCCCGGCGTCGGCATGGACAAGTACTACGCGGCACCCACACCGGCCGAATGGAGCACGCACCTCCTGGCCGCCCTCGACTGGGTGCGCACCTACCCCGCCACCGCCGACGCCAACACAATCGTGATCTACGCGTGGAACGAGGTCGATGAAGGCGGCTGGCTCCTGCCCACCCACACCGAACAGACCGCGCGCCTCGCCGCCATGCGCGCCCCCCTCGGCACCGCCACCGACCGCGATGGCGACCAGCTCGATGACCTCTGGGAAATCTGGTCGTTCGCCTCCACCACCAACGCCAATGCCGACACCGATTCGGATCGGGACGCTTTTCTCGACCGCAGCGAATTCCGCGCCGGCACCGATCCCACCAACGCGGCCTCACGGCTGGCCATCACCGCACTCGAGGGGGGCGCCACGAACACCCTCGCATGGCTCAGCGTCACCGGCCGCACGTACCGCATTCTCGAAAGCGTCACCCTCGCCGCACCCGACTGGCGCACCAACCTCGCCGGCATCGCCGCCTCACCACCCATAAACACCAGGACCGTGGCCACAGATGCCGCCAGCGCGTACTGGCGGGTGGAAGTGGAATGATCCGCACAGTGTCCCGCCGCGTGCCTACACGTCGGCAACCACACCATCTCGGCGCGGATCGGTGAGGGCGCGAAATCGGCCGCTCGCACCATCGCGTACGATCAACGAGCCGAAGCCAACCACCGAATCCTGAAACTCAATTCCATGTCCCTGCCGGCGCAAGGCGTCGAGTGTCGCCTCGGAGGGGCCGCGTTCCATCCGCGTCGGCTCCGCCCCTTCCGTGTGCAAGTTCGGTGACGCCATGGCGTCCTCGGGGCTCAGCCCGAATCGGCACAGCCCCTCCACCACATGGAGGACGACATTCGGAATCCGGCGCCCGCCGGTCCAACCCAGGATGGCGCACGGGCCGTCGCCGCGCATGATGGCCAGCGGCGCCATGTTGTGCAGCGGCCGTTTGCCGGGGGCCACCGAATTCGGGCGCCCGGGTTCACCATCGAAGCGCGCCATCCCATGGCCCAGAATGATGCCGGTCCCCGGCGGCGTCACCAGCGATCCGTACGCGAACCCATGCGTATACGTGAGCGACGCCAGGTTCCCTTCGCGATCCGACGCCGTGACGTGCGACGTGCAGGTGAAGTCCGCCGGCACCTGAAACTCCTCGGGCACGCGCCCCGCCAGAATCTGCCCGGCCAACTCGCGGGCGTAGGCGTCGGAAAGAAAATCCTCCGGCGCGCGCGCCATGCCGGCCGGATCCGCCATGTGGGTCAGGCGGTCGCGCCAGACCAGCTTCATGGCCTGGATGCGATGATGCAGATAGACCGGGTCGTCTTCGGGACGCGCGGCCGTCGGAGCCGGCAGGTGATGCAGAACCTGCAGAGCTTGTAATACGGTAATCCCGCCGCCGGGCAATGCCGGCGTCAGAAAACGATGGGGTCCAATCCGGATCGCGAGAGGCGCTTCCACAACCGCTTCGTAGGCGGCGAGGTCTTCCATCCCCAGTGTTCCGCCATGCTCGCGCAGGTGGCGCACAGTGATCGCCCCCAACTCACCCCGGTAGAACACATCCGCACCTTCATCCCCGATGCGCCGCAGGCTGCGCGCCAGCTCCGGGAATCGCAGACGGCTGCCGGGCGCGGGCGGCACGCCGTCCGGCATCAGCATCGCCGCCGTCTCCGGGTGTTCCGACAGCAGACGTTGGCTCCCTTGAATCACGCCGGCCGAACCCACGCTGAGCACGAAGCCATCTTCCGCCAGTGCGAGCGCGGGCGCCACCACCGCGCGCCAGGGACGGCGGCCGAATCGCAGCACCGCCGTCTCGAGGCCGCGCAACACACCGGGCACACCAACCGACATCGCACCCGCACGGTGCTGCGCCCGCTTCCCAACGAACATATCTGCCCGCGCGGCGGCAGGCGCCACGGAGTCGAACCGGATAACCACCGTCTCGCTGCGATCGGCGAGATGCACCAGCATCTGGCCCGCGAATCCGCCAATGCCCGCGTTGTGCGGCGCCACCACCGTCTCCGCCAGCGCCGCCGCCACCGCCGCGTCGATCGCGTTGCCACCCCCCTTCAGCAACGCCGCTCCCGCGTCTGCCGCCTCACGCGATTCCGTAGCCACCAACCCGCCCGTTGTCCGTCTCGCCGGCGTGACCATGCGCTACTCTCCCGTTGACTCAAACGCGCCAACGTCCGGTGCCACGCCCAGAAATTCCTCGTTGATGCCCCGGATCACAACACCCGCATCGATACAGGGGCTGCCCGCCTGCAAACGAAAGTCGGCACCCTCGCTGCGGGCCGCCTCCAGCATCGCGGTGAACGGCAGCGGCCCATAGTCGCCGCGCGCGAACGCACCCACACCGGGCGTCGCGACAAACTGCGGATCCGCATTCAGTCCGTGTCGCTCCTGGCCCGTCGCAGCGGCCAGCGCATCCATGCTCTCGTACGTGGCGGTCTCCCACGTGTTGGATTCGCGCGCATAGTCCCAGCGAAAGCTCACGGGTTCCCCGCCCGGAATGGGTACGTAATGATTGTAATCAAACACCGAGCCGGCCTGGCCATAGCGGATGCCCATCCCATCCACGATCAGGGCGTTGTTCATGAACACCTTGTTGGCAATCGGCATGGTGGGACCATTGGGAAAACTGATGCCCGTGCCGCCGTAGGAGTTGCCAGACGAAAGGCAATAGAGCGCGTTGTGATAGAAGTACCCCGCGCCCAGGGACTCGGGCCCACCCACGTTCAGCTTGAAACCGAGCACGTAGAACGTGGCCGTATTCCGCGTGAAATAGACTGGGCCTTTTTCAATGGCCGCCGCGGCAAAGGCGGCGAACACGTTGCGCACCGTGTTGCCATGCACGCGCTGATTGACGGCGCCGGAGTCCACTTCGATCGCGTCGTCGCCGATATCGGAAATCGTGTTGTACATGATATCCATGTCACGACTCAGATCGAGGCGGTCGGTGCGGTTCCAGCCGCCGGGCATGATGCCGTCGAACCAGCCGCGGATGTCGTTATGGCAAAACGAATTTCCGCGTCCCATGCGGCCGCGCTCGCTGCCGGCCCAGCCCGTGATTCCCTGGCGCTGGTTCCCGCTGCCCTTGTTCTGCCCCCAGGAATAGCGCGCGAGTCCGGGCTCGTGAATGCGGTTGTGCCAGACCGCGTTGGCCGCCGTCTCTTCGCCATAGACGAAGACGCCCGCCTGCGCGTTGTGCAGATCGTTGCTGTACACGAGGCAACCGGTGGCGCCTTCGCTGATGCGCACGCAGGCGTGGCCGTAGTTGCGGATTTCGAACCCGCGTAGCACCACGTGCCGGCTCCCCGCCAGCAGCGCCCCGTAATCGTGGAGCGCCACCTGGAACGCGGTGTCGGCTGGCTTCGAGCCATCGCGCAGGCGCACATACAAAAGGCCCGCCGACGCGTCGAAAAACCAGCCGCGCTCAATCTGGTAGGTATCACCCCAACTCGTGGTGTGCGTGTCCTGCCTGCCCGCCTCCAGGGAGCGGTATGGGTAGAGGCGCTCGCCCGAGATGGCCACATACTTCAGCTCCGTCGACGGTGCGGGCAGTGCCATCACATGCAGCCCGTCCCCCAGCTCACTCCAGCCCGTCGCGCCCGCCGGAATCTCCAACGCCCCATCGAGAATCGGCTGCTCGCCCTCGGCCGCCATGATCACAATCGGCGCCCCCGGCGTACCTTGCAGCCGGCTGAAGAGATCCCCCTCCCGATAGACACCCCCCCGCGCCACAATCACCTCGCCCGCCCGCACCACCGAAGACGCGTGCCGCAGCGTGCGAAACGGACGCTGGCGCGTGCCCGGCTTGAAGTCATTCCCATCCGGCGAAACATAGTAGCGCGTCGCACCCGCCGGCGGATCCAGCATCATGACCTTCGTACTGGTCGTCCCTTCGAACGCGGCGGGCGCCTCGCCGCGCGGATCCGCAAAATCGATCCGGACGTCGATCGCCTCCCCCTGCTCGAGCGGCCAGATGCTCGCCCAGAGGTACCGCTTGTCGCGGTCGACCGTCATCTCCACCCCGTTGCGCCAGGGCTTCTCGCCGGCTCGGCGCCACTTCAGCGACGGTTCGGTCTGGCGGGCGTCGTCGCCGGCAAAAGAGACCTCAACGCCCACCGCGGACCAGGTGGGATACAACTCCACCCGCCCGATGCGCATCGGACCGCTGTCGGCGTGCACGCGTCCGGCCATCACGAGAATGCACGCCGCCACGACCAACCCCAGCCCGCCTCGATTCCGCACTATATTCATGGCGCAGAATCTAGCAGAGGCTCGGCCTCGGCGCCACGCTGGCGGGCGGTCGCGATCGCCAGGTTGCCCGCGGCGCTGGCATGGCCAGGGTCCCGGGCCAGAATCGCGCGAAACTGCTCCGCCGCTTCGGCGAAGGCGCCGCGACGGCCCAGCAGCAATCCCAGCGCGTGCCGCGTCTCGCTATCATCGGGATTCAGAAACAGGCACTGCTCCATCACTGGCCGCGCGTCGTCCGGACGGTTTAACTGCGCGAGCACCTGCCCGAGCCGCCCCAGCACGTCCGCGCGGGCGGGGTTGAGCAACTCCGCTTGCCGCAGCTCGCGGGCCGCCTCCTCCAACTCGCCGACCGCCTCCAGATACTCGCCGTACGCGAGCCGCGCACCGGGATCCTGAGGCGCCAGCGCCACGGCACGCCGGAAGTGTTCCCCAGCCTCGGCGCGTTGTTCCGGCCGCTCCATCAGGAAGGAGCCGAGAAGCCGCGCGGCATCCGCATCCTGGGGCCGCAAGCGCACCGCTTCGCGAAAATGGGTCTCCGCCGCCGCGGCATGGGCCGGATCGGTCTGGCTTCGCCAGGCGTAGTAGGACCCGAGATCAAGGTGGGCGGCGCCCGCACTTTCGCGCCGATACGCCTCGCGCGGCGGCGGGTTGCCCGCAAGGAACACCCCCATCAGCAGCGCGGCGGCCAGCGACGCCATCACCACTCGCCAACGGCGCGTGCGCACCGCATCGAACAACCGCACCGCTCCCAGCGCCGCCAGCACCAGCAACCCCGGTAACACCGGCAGGCGGTAGCGCGCCGAACAGAAGAACGCCACGATCGACGCCATCGTCAGCAGCACGTAGGGCACCAGCATCAGGCCGGCTCGATTCGAGCCGCGCAGCATCACCACGCCCGCCGCGCCGAGGCAGGCGACCACAGGAAAGCCGATATAGAAAAGCACGGACACGCCGGACAGCGCCACGAAGTAGTCGATGGCCTGGTTGTTCATGATCTCGACCGGACTCCAAAAGAGCCGTAGCTTCCACAGCAGCAACGCCAGCCAGTCGCGCGGGTTGGTCCGAATCCATTGCAGGGACTGCTGATACCAGTAGGCCGAGACCTCGCCTTCGGTCGGGACATGCCCCAGCGCGAGTTGGGCAAGGTGGTGCGTGTCCTCATAGCCCCCCATCCAGCCGGGACGCGTGCCCGGAACGACCGCCGTCACGCCATCTGACCCTGCATGATTACCAATGAAGAAATTCACGCCGCCGTTGCTGGCGATCAGGACCCACTCCCCGCCAACCATGCGATTGCGGAGCGTGACCGGGGCCACGATCAGTGCCACGCCCAGCCCGGCCAGCAACATCGCGCGCAGCGGACGCCGGCGGCCACGCTCTGGCGGCGGCCCGGCGAAGGACCACCACGGAACCAGCAGACTCAGCACGAGCGCGGTGGGCCGGGTCACGGCCGACAGACCCAGTACGAGACCGGCCCCCAGCCAGCGGTACCGGGTGTCGCGGCGCGCGGCTTCGACGAGCAGCAGCAGGAACAACGCATTCAGAAAGACTTCGAGCCCAACGGAGAGGAGAGCATTGTCGGCGTACACGAGTGGCCAGTAGCACGCCGCCAGCACACCCGCCGCGACTCCCGTGCGGAACCCACCCACCGCCACGCCCAGGCGCGCGATCACGGTGCAGGTCAGAGCCCCCAGTACGCAGCCCAGCAGCCGCGCCAGCGCAAGGTGGGGCCCGATGCACGCGTACAAACCGCCGATCACGCAGGGGTATAGCGGCGCGCGAAAGAATACGTGCGCGCCAAGCCCCTCGCCCGATGCCACCTGTTGGGCCCAGGCATGGTTGGCGGCCTCGTCCATGGTCGGATCGAGAAAAAAGGGGTTGTGGCGCCACTGGCCCCACCAGAAGGCAATCCGAATCCCCAGCGCGAGCAGCGCGATGGCGGCGAAGAGGACCCGCGTCCAGGCGCACGCGTCCGCCCACCGCGACGGTGTGCCATCGTGCGGGGCCCCGTCCCGGCGGCACGGCATCATCTCGGCCAGCCTCCCCCTCTCGCCCGCCTCAGCGCTCGAACACCGCGCCGGTATCGGCACTGGTGACCATGCGCGAATAGCGCGCGAGCCAACCGCGTTCCACCTTGGGCGTGAACGGCTTCAACGACTTCAGGCGCCGTGCCAGTTCGGCGCGGCTCAGGCGCACATCCAAACTCCCGGCCGTGGCATCGATCCGGATCCGGTCCCCCTCCCGCAGCGCCGCGATGGGCCCGCCAGCCGCCGCTTCCGGCGACACATGCCCGATGCACATCCCCCGCGTCCCGCCCGAAAAACGGCCGTCCGTGATCAGCGCGACGCGCAACCCGGCGCCGACAATGGCCGCCGTCGGGCTGAGCATCTCCTGCATGCCAGGCCCCCCCCGCGGGCCTTCATAGCGGATGACCACCACATCGCCGTTCTTCACCTTGCCCTTGAGAATGCCGAAGAGCGCATCCTCCTGGGATTCGAAGATCACCGCCGGCCCTTCGAACTGGAGCATATCCGCCGTCACGCCGGCCACCTTCACCACGCTGCCGCGCGGCGCCAGATTGCCAAACAGCACCGCCAGGCCGCCCGTGGCACTGAACGGCTTGTCGATCGGACGGATGATCTCGCCGTCCGCCGCCGGCGCCGCGCGTACCATGTCCCCCAGCCGGCCCGTCACCGTCGTCGACTTCAGATTCAACAGCCCCTTGCGCCGCGCCACCTGCTTCAGAATCGCGGCAATACCGCCAACCCGATGCACGTCTTCAATGTGAACATCCGGACGCGACGGACTCACCTTGCAGATGCACGGCGTCCGCGCCGCCAGCTCCGGCAGGCGCTTGAGGTCGTACGGTATCCCGGCCTCCGATGCCAGCGCCAGCGTATGCAGCACCGTGTTCGTCGACCCGCCCATGGCCATGTCGCAGATGAACGCATTGTCGATGGACTCGCGCGTCACAATATCCAGCGGGCGGATGTTCTTCGCGATGCAGCGCTGCAGCGCGCGGGCGGCGTCCCGCAGCAGTTGCGCGCGGGCCGGATTCGGTTTGGTGCGGGTCTTGCCGCGGTCCGCCCAGATTTCGGCCGTGATGGTGCCGTTGCCGGGCAGCGCCAGCCCGATCACTTCGCCCAGGCAGTTCATCGAGTTGGCCGTGAACATGCCCGAGCAGGACCCCGCGCCCGGACACGCCCGGCACGCCAGCTTCTGCAACTTGGCTTCCGACATCTTGCCGACGGCATGCTTGCCGACGCCCTCAAACACCGTGATCAGATCCGAGCCGTCGCGACCGGCCAGCATCGGCCCGCCGGAGACGTACACCGCCGGCACATTCAAACGCACCATCGCGTTGTACATCGCGGGCACGATCTTGTCGCAGTTGCCGATCCCGATCCAGCCGTCGCACGGATGCGCCGCGATCACCGTTTCAATCTGGTCCGCAATGAGCTCGCGGCTGGCGAGCGAGTACTTCATCCCGAAGTGACCCATCGCCACGCCATCGCACACCGCGCCGCCAATGTTGCAGTACCAGACATTGAAGCCCAGCCGCTCCAACTCGGCGCGCAGCACCGCCCCAAGCTTGTCCAGATGCGCGTGCCCCGGAATGTGGGTGCTGTGGGAATTCACGATCGTGACGAACGGCCGCCGGCGATCCGACAGCGCACGGATCGTGCCCGTCGCCCGCATCAACGCCGCCGCCGGCACCATGTGCGTGCCCTCGCACACCACACGACTGCCCCGACGGCGCACCGCCTCAATCCCATCATTGATATAGCTGCCCTTGCTCATGCTCCTAATCTCCCCATGCCGCTCCGCCGCGACCGGACTGTTGGCCGGCGCGATGCGACCGCCGCATATTCGCACACCCCACCCCACGCTTCAACCTTGCGCCAGCTCCATTCGCCTTCCGTCGATTTTTGACAGATCGCCCCGCGGCGCGCTACACTGCGGCGTCATGAGCACCCATCACCCCCTTTCGCCCGAGCAGGTCCGCCACTACCGCGAAGAAGGCTATCTGCATGGACTCCCACCGGTGTTCACGCCCGACGAAACCCACCGCATGAGTGCGGATCTCGCCACCCTGATGGCGCTGCTGGAGCCCGGTGAAACCGCCAAAGATATCCGCGAGTGGCACGAGTCCAGCCGCTGGCTGTTCGACCTCTGCATGCACCCGCCGATCCTTGATGCCGTCGAGTCTCTCATCGGACCGGACTTCTACCTCTGGGCATCCAACTTCTTCATCAAAGAGCCCCGCACCACCGACGTGGTCGGCTGGCATCAGGACGCCTACTACTGGCCACTCGCCCCGCACAACACCGTCACCGTGTGGCTGGCCTTCCTCGACAGCACTCCGGAGAACGGCGCCATGCAGGTCATTCCGCGCTCTCACCACGCCGGCCTGATCACCCACAAGCGCTCCACCCAGACCGATTCCGTCCTCACCCTGGAACTGGAACGCGGTCAATTCCGCGAGGACACCGCCGTCGCGCTGAACCTGCCCGCCGGCGCATTCTCCCTGCACGACGACCGCATCGTCCACGGCTCCGGCCCCAACCCCTCCCCACACCGGCGGGTCGGGCTCACCATGCGCTACTCCGGCACTAACGTGAAATGCGACCTCTCCGTGAACCCGCACTTCCGCCAATACCTCTGCCGCGGCGAAGACCGGCTCCATCTCAATCCCGCCGGCACCATCCCCACCGCCCGCTTCGGCCGCCTGCACCGCGCCCACCGCAGCGTCGAAGAAGCCGGCCCCGAGGCCGAACGCAAACTCGGTCGCTACTAGCCGAACTAGACGTTCTCGTCGGTTCGGGGCGGCCCCGAAGCGTGGCGCGAAGCGCCTCTGCTTCGGCCCTGCGGGCGGATGTTGCACGAGGGGCTCGT
>CAZWQJ010000039.1:0-10534 GCA_964635825.1 uncultured Victivallales bacterium
CCGCGGGCGGGCTCAAGTCGCCTTCAAGTCGAAATGGACCACCCTCCATCGGCCCCCGTGAATCTTCTCCGATGGAGGGACCGGCTCCGTCCGGTCCGCCACGCGAGGCCACCTCATCTTCTCATTCATCCGCGCGTGCCTCGGCGGAGCGTCTTCGCGAAGACGGGTCCATCTGCGGTTCCGCTTCTCCTTATCGGTGCACATTCCGTCTGATTGCTTTCAATTTGGAGGGCCGACCTCCGTGTCGGCCGTGCATCCGTGATGGGCCATACGGAAACCCGGCTCCCCACTCACCCCATTTTCGCTTCGCGCCACGTCCGCCTTCTGCTATATCCGCACGCTAGTCATTGCCGCCCGCCAACCGCGGACGGCCCCAAGGGAGAATGTCGATGACCAAGATGTTTCGCGGCGGCGTGTTCGGGTTCGGAGGCATGGGCCAGGAATTCACCACCCGCATCAACTTCGATCGCTGGTACGGCGAGGATGTCCAGATCGTCGGCGTCTGCAACCGCGGCGCCGACAAGCGCCAGCTCGCGGTGGACCGCTATCGCCTCGAGGCCTTCGAGAATCCGCGCGACCTGCTGAACATGGGCCTGGACTTCGCCCTCGTCACGTCCACCACCGTGGCCCACGTCGAGCACGGCATCATGCTCGCCGAGGCGGGCATCCCCATGCTCATGGAGAAACCACTCGCCCTCGCTTCCGTCGAGGCCCGCAAACTCGTCGAAGCCGTCGCACGCAAGAACGTCCCCAGCGTCGTCAACTTCATGTACCGCTACCAGCCCGCCTTCCAGATGATCCGCGCCCTCATCCAGGATGGCGCCATCGGCAAGCCCATCGCCGTGGAGACCAGCATCGTCCGCGGCTACGGCATGTTCGCCGATGGCACCCGCCACCGCGCCATCGTCGAGCCCGAGGAGTCCGGCGGCTGGATCATGCACCACGCCTGTCACATGGTCGATATCGCCTGCTGGTTCGCCGGCGAAGTCGACGAAGTCAGCGCCGCCGCCCGCACCACCGTCCCCGATAAATTCTCCGAGGAAGCCTTCGATGGGCGCCTGATGTTCAAGAGCGGCGCACTCGGCCACGTCTCCGATGCCGTCGGCGGCGTCCCCGGCCAGACCGTCAACGTCGTCGGCAGCCACGGTGGCCTCGCCATCGTCCATGGCCCCGGCATGGACCTGATCGCCATCCGCCAGCCCAAGGACCGCAAGACAGGCCCGGCCCGCATCCTCGATCCCCGCATCACCCACCCCTACATCGACCCCATCAACAACCTGCTGGAAACCGTGCGCGGCCGTGCCCAGCCCTATGCCACCATCGCCGACGCCTACTACTCCCTTCCCGTCACCGAAGCCCTGCGCGATTCCGCCAAACAAAGCGGCGCCCTCGTCAAAGTCCGCCCCTAACAGGCCAACACAACACGGAAGCCGATCCTTGGAATTCCCGATGGAGGGACCGGCTCCGTCCGGTCCGTCATGTAGCCTGGGCGAGGCTGCCGTGCCCACCGTAGCCTCTTGGCGAAGGCGGGAGCCGAGCCTCTTTAGTCGATTCCGTCGCCGCATATGACGCCGATGCGTCAGAGCCTTGTCAGAGCTTTGTCGCGAGCCTTGTCGCGAGCTTTGTCGACAACGTTACCGACAAAGCTGCCGACAAAGCTTGGGCAGCGGGCTTCACCGAACGGTTAGCCCGCCAAGTGTTCAGAGTACGGTTGACGGCCGCCTATCTGCGTTCATCTGCGTGCATCAGCGGTTCCGTAATGAATCGTTCCGCCTTAGGATTTCATCCGCCGCCAACTCACGCGCAACCCGCCCCGCGCCGGCTTCGCCGCCGGATCGACCGCGCGCTGCAGCCCGCGGCTGTGCAGGAAATACACCCCCAGCAAAATGTCGGTGTCGTCCGTCTCGCCCAGCTTCGCCACTTCCCAGCCTTGCCGCAGCATCGTCAAATACCAGACGCCCGTCCCGAACTGCTCGTTGCGCCAGACCAGATCCGGCAGAAAGGCCGCCGCGTCCCCGCCAAACGTCACTCCCCAATTTAGAGCCGCCAAGCCCACCGCCAAATCGAACAGCGCCTCGGAGCACAGATCCAGCCGGTGCCGGTCGTAGCAATCCTGCAGCTCCCGCGCCTTGTCCTGCAGCCGCTGCCCTTCCGCCGACATCGTCTTGTCCGTCAGCTCTGCGATGCCCCGCCGCAGCTCCCGCAGCATCCGCTCCACTTCGCTGCCGCGCCCCTGCTGCTCCCCCACCAGCACCTTGTAAAACCCCTCACGCTCGCCCAGCAGGTCCCCGATCGCCACCGCCAGCGACCGCTTCAATACCGGGTTGCGCGCCGCCTTCATGCGCGGCAACAGCTCATAGATCGCCGCCAGCTCGCCCAGCCGCGACAGCGCCTCGCCCGACGCCGAAACCACCTTCGCATCCTGTGACGAACTGAGCAGGTCCAGCAGCGACGGCACCGCGCGCCGGTCCCCGATCGCCCCCAGCGTCCGCGCGCTCTCCGAACGCGTCTCGCGGTCCGGATCCTGCAACTTCTGCACCAGCGCATCCACGCTGCGCGGATCCGGCTCCGGCGCTTGCCGCAACGCCCTCGCAATCTGCGGCGACAACCCCGAATCCGGATCGTTCAACTTCTTGATCAGCGCATCGATCGCCTCGCCCCCGCCAATGCGCCCCAGCGCCATCACCGCCTCCTCGCGCACATCCGAGGAGGGATCGTCCAGCTTCTCGATCAAATCCGAAACCGCAATCGTCGTCCGCCCCTCGCCGATCGTGCGCGCCGCCGCCGCGCGCCCTCGGCTCGTACGCGAGGTGCTCAACATGTAGATGTTCGTCACCGCCCGCACCGGATTCACAATCATCAAACGCGACAGCGCCTCGCCAATGTCCGGCTCACCCGTACGCCGGCGGATGCGCAGGAACAGCGGCAGCGATACCCCCCACAGAATCACCATCTGCGCAATGATCAGCACATGATAGAACGACAGCGCCACCCCGTTCGGCAGCGTCACATTCAGCGGGTGCACCATGAAGTAGTCCATGACGTGGCCCGACAGCAGCGAACCAGCCGCACCGATCAGACCCACCGTGCTCCAGTGAACCGCCATCGCCACCGTCCGCCCCTCCTTGGGCGCCAGCGAGCCGCACATGTTGATCTGGCAGAGGCTGATGCCGCCATGCACCACCCCCGCAAAGAAGTTCGCCACCAGCAGCGCCCAGATCGACTGCGGCAGGTACAACCCGCGCAGGCGGCTCTCCAGAAACTCCGGCAGCGCACTCACCACCAGTTGCACCGCATGCCCCGGCGCCCCATCGAAAATCTGCAGCACGTTGATCGAATACGGGTGCACGAAGAACCAGATCAGGCTGATGAACGGCGCCAGCAGCAGCATGATCGTGCCAAACGCCCGGCCCCCGATTCGCTGAAGCACGTAGCCGCCCGTGAAGCCCGCCGCCACCGACCCGATGTTCGCCGTGATCGTGATCGCCGACAACTGCGAGTAGCTCACCCCAAAATCGCGCTTCAAATACACGATCCCCAGCGCCACCAGCCCCATCGCAAAGGTGTACACACCCATCGACAACGTGAGCTGGCGAAAATCGGAGTACGTCAACGGCCGCAACAGCCGCCGCATCCACGGCAACTCCGTCGGGTTCCGTGCCGGCGCCGGCTCCGGAATCGTCGCGTGGATCAGAACATCCGCCACGCCCAGCGCCACCGCCAGCAGGAAGATGATGTCAAACCCGCCCCACCGCGCGGCCCCGCTGGCATGGCTGAACAGATCCAATACATAACCCGCCAGCCACGTCGCCGCCAGGTAGCTCGCCACCGTCCAGCTCTGCCGCGCTCCCCAAAAACGCGCGCGCGCATTCTCCGGCACCAAGTCCGCCAGCCAGCTCCACCACGCCGCCGATGCAATTCCGTTCAACCCCGAGGAGACGCCCACCAGCACCAGCACCAGCACGGCAATCAGATACGGGTGCCCCGGACACATCCACAGCAACAACGGCAGGATCACCCAGATGCCGCGCGCCGGCACGTTCACACGGAACCAGAATGGCTTCCGCGCTTTCAGACGGTCCACGTACAACGCCCCCGGCACCTGCAGCACCATGGAGAGTTGGATGATGGTCGTGACCGCACCCATCATCACACCGCTGGCCCCCAGCGCTTCCAGCAGCATCGTCAGGGGCATGCCCAGGACAATGGCCCACCAGGCCACTCCCAAGCATCCGGAGAATATATTAACCCGCAGATACCGGCGCACCTGCGTGTCGGAAAATAAATCGCCTGCGGGCGCCGCCGCGCTGCCAGAATTCGGGGACACTTGGTTTCGGGGTTCAGGGTTCAGGAAAGACTCGGTTCACTCGCAAGTCGCGTTCACAAGGGTCCAAACGGTAGAGCAGACCCCGCACCGGTGCCAGCTTTTTTAACCGGATCGCGGCACGCCCCGCGACTCAGATTGCCCTGTTCCACATGGAGGGCCGACCTCCGTGTCGGCCGGGGCCCCAAAACATGACCGTTGACCGTTGACCGTTGACCGTTGACCGTTGAGCGTTGAGCGTTGGATGTTCGATGTTCGGCGTTCGATGTTCGATGTTCGGCGTTCAATGCCGTTAATCCCCCCCCGCCGCCTCCACCTGCGCCGCCAGCGCCACCCACGCATCCACGCCCAGATCCTCCGGACGGGCCGTCTCCGCCACCCCCACCGCCCGCAGGCATGCCCGCACCACCTCCGCCGGCCGCCCCGCATCCGTCAGCGATTTCGCCACCTGCTTGCGGCGCTGCCCAAACGCCCGGCGCGTCAGCGCATAAAACGCCTCCGTACCCACCGGCGCGTCCGCGCGCGTTTCCATCCGCACCACCGCCGACTGCACTTCCGGCTCGGGAAAGAAGCAACGAGGGCCCACCACATGCACCGTTCGCACCTGGTAGGCGCGCTGGATCCACACGCTGAGCAGGCCGTAGTCCGGGCTGCCCGGCCCCGCCCCAAGCCGTCCCGCCACCTCGCGCTGCACCGTCACCACCACCCGCGGCGGCGGATGGCTGCACCGCACCACATCCACCAATATGCGGCTGCCCACCGAATACGGCAGATTCGAAACCAGCGCATCCACGCGCAGCGGCGCCGCCTCGCCCGGCCACGTCAGCGCATCCACCCGTAGGTCCAGCATGTCTGCCTCCACCAGGTGCACATGCTCAAACCCCGCAAACCGCGCGCGAATAAACGCCGCCAGCCGCGGATCTTTTTCCACCGCCAGCACCCGCCCCGCGCACCCCGCCAGCATCGTCGTCACCGCCCCCAACCCCGGCCCCACCTCCAGCACCGTATCCGTGGGTCCAATCCCCGCCGCCCGCACAATGAGTTGCAGGATGTTGCCGTCGATCAGGAAGTTCTGCCCCAGGGTCTTGTTGGGGCGCAGGCCCAGTTCATCCAGCCGCGCGCGTACGGACGACGGACGCCACACATCCGGCAGGGAATCGACCATGTCTTGCGCGTGCGTCATGCCTGGCGACCGTCCGGCGACCGGGCCGCCCTCAGAACGGGTTTACCTCGACGAGGTTCACCGCCGCTCCATCCTTGAGCCGAGCCACCCAGGCCTCGTAAAGCTCCTCGATTCGCTCCCGCCGCAGCGCCTGCTCGATCTCCGGCTGCGCCTCCGCGAAGGTCTTCACCTGCCCGGCTTCGCGCCCTTCAAGCTTGATCACCTGAAAATCCGTGGCCGATTCAACAACCGGGCTCACAGCCCCCACCTCAAGGCCTGCGATCGCACCCGCCACTTCCCGCCGCAGCACCGCCGGGTCCACCCAGCCCCAGTCCCCACCACTGGCCGCGCGCGAATCGCTCGACACCTCGCGCGCCACCGTCGCGAAATTCTCGCCACCCACAATGCGCCCACGCGCCGCGTCGATCTTCGCCTGCGCCGCCGCCCACTCGTTGGTCGACCCTTTGCGCACCACCAGAATCCGCAAGTTCACCCGCTCAGCCGTCCGAAATTCGTCGCGATGCGCCTCGTAGTATTGCGCCAGCGCATCCGGCGGGATCGTGACGTGCTGCTCCACGCTCATCTCCCGCATCATCCGCACGATCAGTTGCTGCTTCAGCCGCGTGCGCCAGTCCTCGTACGTCAGGTTCTCCCGCGTCAGCGCATCCAGCAACGCCGAGCGATCCCCCTCAAAAGATTCCTGAATCGCGTCCTGGGCGCGCTTGTCCACCGCCCACTCCGGGATCCGCCCCTTGCCCGTCTCATACGCATCCAGCACCAGGCGCCGCTCCACCAGCATGTCCAGCGCCTCCGCATACCCCTTCTGCAACTTCTCCTTCAATTCTTTGCCGGCGTACGCCGAGGCCATCCGCCGTCGGTCCTGTTCCATCACCATCAGGACCTCGCCCACCGTGATCACATAGCCATTCACGTAGGCCGCCACCCCGTCCAAGAGCACCCGCTCCGAATCCGCCGCCCCTCGCGCCGGACCGGCACCCGGGAGGACGCCCAGTAACACGGCCAGACACACCGTCAGCCCGGTATGCCGCCACCGCATTCGCCCACGCGACACGCCCCCAAGGCCACTCGACACCCGACACTCGACACTTCGCTCGCTGCATTTCGTCTGCATATCTTTGACATCCTACCGGCCCTTGCCCTATCATTCCACTTCAAATGCGCTGGATCATCACCATAGCCGCCCTCGGGTCCCTCCTGACCGCCATCGCCCTCCAAACCGGATGCGAAACCCAATCCGCCGAGGGCAACTCCGTCCATATCGAGCCGCAGGTCGCCAGCCTCTATGAAGGCCAGTACCAGGATTTCACCGCCTCCGGCGGCTTCAGCTATACCTGGTCCCTCTCCGATGAGTCCCTCGGCTACCTCAGCAGCAAGACCGGTCCCAGCGTCCGCTACTTCAGCCGCGTCGACCCCGCCGATAACTCCGGCGCCACCGTCCAGCGCCTCACCGTCACCTCCGAACTCGGCTCCTATTCCGATACCTCCGGCGGCACCAACACCAGCTCCGACGGCCTCATCGATACCGCCGAGGCCGTCATCGAGCACCTCTCCAGCAACGACGGCACCCCCACCGAAGTCACCACCACCGATACCAGCACCACCAGCACCACCACCACCATCCTGCCTGTGGCCAGCGTTACCATCAGCCCGCCTTCCGCCAACGTCCCGCAAAACGGCTCCCAAAATTTCACCGCGTCCGGCGCCAGTGACACCAGTTACGAGTGGACACTTGCTCCAACCGACGGTTCTCTCTCTTCAAGCTCGGGCCCAAACATCATCTATTTTCCAGGTACCGTACCCGTTGGAACCGTAGTTACCTTGACCGTGAGCCACGACGGCTACGCCGACGGGACGGCCACGATCACAATTGTGGAATAGCACGCTCGCCCCGCCATGGAAATGCGGATCACCAGCCTAGCCAACCCCAAGGTCAAGCGCGCCGTCAAACTCCGCCAGCGCTCCCACCGCGATGAATTCGGCCTGCTCCTGATCGAGGGCTACCGCGAAGTCAAACGCGCCCTCGACAACGCCTACGCCCCCGCCGAACTCTTCTACGCGCCCGACCTCTTCCAGGGTTCCAACGAACCCGATCTCCTGCGCCGCTGCGCCGAGGCCGGCGCCGAACTCCTCGAATGCACCGCCCCCGTCTTTCAAAAAATGTCCTACCGCGACCGCCCCGATGGACTGCTCGCCGTCGCCCCCCAGCGCCGTCGCACCCTGGCCGACCTCGTCCTCCCTCCCAACGCGCTCCTCATCGTCGGCGAAGCCATCGAGAAACCCGGCAACCTCGGCACCATCCTGCGCTCCGCCGACGCCGCCGGCGTCCATGCCGTCCTCGTCTGCGACCGCTGCACCGATATCTTCAACCCCAACGTCGTCCGCGCCAGCATCGGCACCCTCTTCTCACTCCCCGTTGTGGAAACATCAACCCCCGACGCCCTCGCCTGGCTGAACGCCAACGGCATCCGCGTCCTCGCCGCCATGCCCGATGCCTCCGCCGTCTACAGCGAAGTGGATATGACCGGCCCGACCGCCATCGTCGTCGGAACGGAGCAATATGGTCTGAGCGAGGCCTGGGCCCAGGCCGCGCACACCCGCGTGCGCATCCCCATGCTCGGCCAGGCCGATTCGCTCAACGTCGCCGGCGCCACCACGATCCTGCTCTACGAGGCCCTGCGCCAGCGCGGCTTCACAATGGCCCCGCGCCCAGCACTGGCTTGGCCGGCGGCACCAGCGGCCGGCGCGTAAACTGCGCGCATACTTCCGTCGCCGCCGTCTCCCGCCGGTGACGCCCGCACCACTCCGTGAACGGGTTCACCACGTAGTGCACGCAGTGCCGGCAGTTCCGCGTCTTCTCGTCGTCGTCAAACACCACCACCGGCGCCAAACGGTCCGCCTCGGTGAACACCTTCACCACCGGACGATCCTTGAATGGCACCGCCTCCTCGCAGGCATAGGCGTATCCGCAGGCCGAGCACAGCAACCGCTCACCCGTCTTGCGGAATCCTTCATACACCGCCTCACGCCGCAGCAACGCCTCCGCCCCGCACGCCGTACACACAATCTCCAGCTTGGCCGTCATGGCCCCTCCTCACCCAACAGGTCTCCACAGGTCCTCTCTCCAAACACCCCTCATCATAACGAACCCACCCCACCCTGACCACCCCCCCTCCGTGCCTCCAGCTCGTCCGCCGGAGGCTTGGCGAAGGCGGGCGCAGCGGGTGGTGATCAATCCCCTTCTTCCCTTCTCCGGTTCTGCGGTTCCTTTATCGATATTCTGCGGTTCAATCCCCTCTCTCCCCCCCACTATGGAGGGCCGGGTTCCACCCCGGCCGCGCATCACTCTCACGCCGGCCACCCTACTAGCCCCCCAAGCTATGCAGTGCCCCTTGCTAACAAAGAGCTAACTTGGTACATTCCCCACGAAAGGAGTCTGATATGCCAAATATTCTTCAAGCACTGAAATCTGAAATCTCGCGCCTGTCCCGCAAGGAGGCCAAGGGCCTTACGAGCGCATTGAAGCGGTCGAGCGCGCAGTATCGGCGCGACATCGCCGCCCTGAAGCGCGAAATGGCCACCATGCGCAAGACCGTGTCCCTGCTGGGGAAGCGCGCCACGCGTGTACCGGCCGCCACGGAAGCCGCCGCCGCAAAGGGCCTTCGCTTCGTGGCCAAGGGGTTCAAGTCCATGCGCGCCAAACTCGGAGTTTCAGCCGCCGACCTCGGCAAACTCCTCGGCGTCTCCGGCTTGACGGTCTACAACTGGGAGTCCGGCAAGGCCCGCCCCCGCCAACGGCATCTGCCCACCATCGCCGCCATCCGCTCCCTCGGAAAACGCGAAATCGCCACCAAATTGGCCGAATTGGCGCCACCAAAGAAGGCGTCTACACGCGCCAAACGCACCAAGAAGTAGGCCTGACCGCTTCTCGCCAGGCGTCCGCGCGCGCTTCACTCAAGCCGCGGACGCCTTGCCCGCCTTCGCCGCCGCCGCCGCCCCGCGCTTGCGCGATTCCACCGACTTGCGCTGCATCGCCCGGTATTCATCCGCGCTATGCGTGCGCTTCACCCCACCGCGCGCCGCCTTCCCACCCTTCGCCGCCAACGTGCGAAAGACATCTTTCAAGTCGCCACCACAGTGCGGACACAACGGCATCTTCGTCTCCAAAATAGAAATCCATGGGTCACCCACCACACCCGATCCAGCGCGGGAGAATAGTCCGTCGCCCCGCCCCATTCAAGCGGTCTGTCCAGCGGGCGGTCTCTCCAATCCCGATGTAAATACAGAAGAATCACCACGGAGGCACGGAAACACGGAGAGGATATTGGCTCCTCCGTGTTCAATTCTCCGTGCCTCTGTGCCTCCAGCGCAGCGGGTGGTGAATCCTACCCGCCTACCCTTTGGCCATCCACCAGCGCGCCATGCGCGACCAGTGCTTCCACTTGGGTGGGCAGTAGCGCCTCGCAAACGCATCCAGGTCGCCCCGGTAGTGCTTCCGGATCGTGCCCGCCGCCCACTTCGCCTGCACCTGCAGACTCTTCTCCAAATTCCCCGCATACCGCCGCGCACGATGCCGCGGAAAATTCGAGCCCACCCCCATCTCAATCCCCGGGGCCCCATTTTCGATCTTCCGAATCACCAGTAGCAGCTCCAACTCATCGCCCGTCAGCCCATACTCACGCCCCACATCCAACAAAATCCCCACTTCCCGCGCCGGCATCGCCTCCGCCACCGCCGGCAGCGGCGTCGAACCCTGCACCGGATGCCCCTGCAGCACCGCGGCAAAAATGAAGATGGTCAGCAGGTGGGTGGTTTTCATGGGGATGCTCCAGAATGGGCAAGAGGCAAGAAGCATAGCCCAAGCCGCTTGAGCCGGCAAGACCAAAGTCAGGCCAAATTCACCAAAACCGCACCGCCAAGAAGAAACTCGCAAGCCGTTCGGAAAGAGGGAATTGCGTCAATCCTGTATTCAATTTGGAGGGCCGACCTCCGTGTCGGCCGCCTAGTGGAGGGCCGACCTCCGTGTCGGC
>CAZWQJ010000039.1:10634-28237 GCA_964635825.1 uncultured Victivallales bacterium
CCGACCTCCGTGTCGGCCGCCTAGTGGAGGGCCGACCTCCGTGTCGGCCGCTTACCCGAACACAAAGTCACGGATAAACAGAATCAGATCCGTGGTTCCGCGCCCTCAGGCCGACTTGCGCCGGCCCCAGAAGACGCTGAGCCCGAGGCCGGCCACGACCACCACCACCAGCCCCCAGAAGACCACCGACCGGAACGGCGAGGACGGGAAGACCTGCACCGGCGTCGTCGCCACCGTCGTGTAGTGCGCCCCGTTCAAATCGTACTCCAGCACCACATGCACCGCATACTTGCTGGCCGGCATCGCCGAAAAATTCTCCACCGGGATCGAGACCGTATCCCGCCCATTCGGCGCCAGCGAAAGCGTGAAGTCCGGCGTCTCCGTCACCAATTCCCGCGCCATCACCACCCGCCCCCGTATCTCCAGCGCCTGATCCGACTGGCTGCGCACGCGGCAGCGCAGCGTCTTCTGGCCTCGAATCTTGCCCCCGCTCAACGCCGCGTGCAGCGCCGACTGGCCCGGCACCCCCATCCGCACCGGCAAAATCGTGACGGACGAAAACGGATACGCGTTCAAATCCTCAAAATGCACCGTCACCACCGCGGGAAACGTGCCCACCACCTCGCCCGAGGGCAGCCCCAGTACCGAACTCATCGGCGCATTGGGCGCCAGCGACGCAATCGGGGGCGTTTCGATGACCGTATCCCGGAACGCAATGTGGGCCGACACATTCTGCGCCGCCTCATCACCCCGATTCATCAACTGCACCAGCAGATTCGTCCCATCCGCCCGGCACGAGACCTGCATCGAAATCGTCCCGGCGTGCGCCGTCCCGACCAGCAATCCCACCACGGTCATCAGTCCGGCAATCGCGCGCATCATGCTCACTCGGCACCCTCCAGCACAGGCTCTTCGCAGTGTCCCCAAATTCCCACGCCCATTCAAGGTGATTTGCAGCTTTCCGCCACCGGCACGCTTTGTTAGCGTTCAGCCACCAACGGCCGAAATCCGGCAACAGGAGTGTGGCGTGGCGCTGACCCGACTGATCGTCAATGCAGATGACTTGGGCTGGTCGGCCGGCGTCAACCGCGGCATCGCCGATGCGCACCGTAGCGGCATCCTCACCAGCACCACCCTCCTCACCAACTTCCCCGCCTTCGACGACGCCGTATCCCTGCTTCCCGCCTTGCCGCGCCTCGGCGTCGGCTTGCACCTCAACATCGTCCATGGCGCCCCCCTCTCCCCACCCGCCAGCGTGCCCAGCCTGGTAAACTCCGCCGGCCGCTTCCCCGGCAGCACGGCGGTCCTGCGCCGGCTGCTCCTCGGCCGGATCCGCGCCGCCGAGTTGCACCGTGAACTGGATGCCCAACTCACCCGCTTCCGCAATGCCCTTGGCGAACCCACCCATCTCGATAGCCACAAGCACATGCATCTCTTCGGCTGCTTCCGCGAAGTCGCCGTCGCTCTCGCCTCCTCCCTGAAGGAACCCCGCCTGCGCTGCCCCCTCCAACCCATGCCGCCCTCGGCGCACAGCCTCTCCCTGCGGCTCAAAACACGCCTGTTCGAGTACGGCGCCAAACCCCTGCGCCGCATGGGCCGACGCGCCGGCCTCACCATGCCCGACCGCTTCGAGGGCATCGGCCTCGCCGCCCTCTTCACCCCGAACACACTCATCGCCTGCCTCGCCTCACTCCGCCCCGGCGTCACCGAACTCATGTGCCACCCCGGCTACCCCTCTGACGACCAGCATGCCGTCGTCCCTCACGTGGCCGTAACAGAAACACGCGAAAAGGAACTGCGCGCGTTGATGGATCCCGCTGTCTGCCAGGCCGTCCGCGATCAGCATGTGGAGTTGATACACTATGGAAACATCTAAAGAAGCCCCCACCCACACCCCCGCGCGCGCCGACAAGCAGCACGAAATCGATCTGCACCGCGAACTCGCCGGCGAGTACATCAAGCGCCGCGCCACCCCCGGCAGCCGCCTCTTCGACCAATATTGGAATGCCGAGGTCCTGCGCTGCCTCGACGCCTACCCCAAGGCTCACGCCCTCGATTGCTGCTGCGGCGATGGCATCCTTCTGCCCGCCCTCTGCTCCGCCTACGCCCGCGTCACCGGCCTCGACATCTCCGAGGACATGCTGGCCATGGCGCGCGCACGCGTCACCAGCTCGAACTGCACCCTCGTCACCGGCGATGCGGAAAACCTGCCCTTCCCCGACGCCACCTTCGATGCCGTCACCTTCCGCGGTGCCTTCCACCATATCGGCGACCCCGCCCGCTGCCTCTCCGAAGTCCGCCGCGTCCTGAAGCCTGGCGGCGCCGTCGTCTTCTTCGAGCCCAACGCCGACCCGCTCGCGTGGCGCGCTTTCCGCAAGTTCTACTACGCCATCTCTCCGCGCTTCACCGACGCACACAAGCAGTACCGCAGCCGCGAACTGTGCGCCCTCGTCGAAGGCGCAGGCCTCCGCACCGCCACCGTCAAAACCCTCTTCTACCTCGCCTACCCCTTCGCCGGCCTGCTCGACCATTTCCCCTTCTTCAAGCGCGTCCCCTTCCACGCCGCACTCACCCGCGGCCTCCTGCGCGTCGATGCCGTCCTCGCGCGCCTCCCGCTCATCCGGCACTGGGGCTTCGCGCTCGTGGTCGTCGCCGAGAAACCCGCAGGCCCCGCCACGTGAAGATCGTCCGCGCCACCGATGCCGATGCCGCGGCCTGGGATGCCTACGTCGCATCTTCCACCGCCGCCACGTTCTACCACCAATACCGCTGGCGCCAGGCCCTCCACCAGGCCTACGGCATCGCCACCATCTACCTCGCCGCTCAGGACGAGGCCGGCGCCTGGCGCGGCATCCTGCCCCTCGCCGTCTTCTCCCCACTCGGCGGCGGGCGCACCCTCCTTTCCCTGCCCTTCGCCAACTACGGCGGCATCGTCGCCGACTCGCCCGACGCCACCAACGCCCTCCTCGACGCCGCCCGCGCCCTGCTCGGCGATCAGCATGCGCAGTATCTCGAACTCAAGCACGTCGCCCGCCTCGACCACCCCGCTCTCGTCGACAAGCTCCACTACCACTCCCTCGAATTGCCACTCATGGCCGACCCCGAGGCCCTCTGGGAAAAATCGCTGAACACGAAAGCGCGTAACCAGGTGCGCAAGGCCCGCAAGGAAGGCGTCACCGCCGCCACCGGGCGCCAGCTCCTCCCCCAATTCATCGCCGTCTACCGCCGCCACCTCCGCGATCTCGGCACCCCCACCCACGGCATGCGCTGGTTCCAGGCCCTCGAGCACATCCTCGGCGACGACATGGATGTCGTCGTCGCCAGCGCCGATGGCCAACCCGTCGCCGGCGCCTGGCTCTTCTATTTCAAAGACATCGCCATCCTCCACGCCGCCGCCTCGCTCAGCGCCTACAACAAGCGCTGCCCGAACAACCTCGTCTACTGGACCGCCATCGAACTCGCCTGCCGCCGCGGGTGCCGCGTGATCGACTTCGCGCGCAGCCGCATCGGCAGCGGCACCTACCACTTCAAGAGCCAGTGGGGCGCCACCCCGCGCCAAACCTACTACCAGTACATCCTCAACACCGCCAAGACCGTGCCCGATATGGATCCCCACAACCCCGCCTACAGCCGCGCCACCCGCATCTGGAGTCACCTCCCCCTCCCCGTCGCCAACGCCATCGGCCCCTGGCTGCGCAAGCGAATTACGACGTGACCTCATCCGAACCATTCTCCCCGTCGCCCCCTCCCCCCGTAGCGCGGGGCTCCCGCTTGCCACGCCGGAGTCCCACGAAGGCGGGTCCCGCGCCACCTGGCGCACCCGACAACGCACCGCCACCCCCTCCCCCCGTAGCGCGGGGCTCCAGTCCCGCGCCACCTAGCGCACGCGACAACGCCCCCTCACCTCCCGCCCGCCGCCGCCACCTCGGCCTCATCCTCCGCCTCGCCATCGGCGCCATCATCCTCGCCGCCATCCTCCACATCGTCGGCGTGCGCGAAACCATCACCCTCCTCACCGGCGCCTCGAAGCCCTACCTCGCCGCCGCCGCCGCCCTCTACTTCCTCATGCATGTCGCCAAGACCTGGCGCTGGCACGCCTTCCTCAAATCCCAGCACTTCGACTTCCCGCGCGGCCACGCCCTCCACGTCTACTTCCTCAGCAGCCTCGTCGGCGCCTTCACGCCCGGCCGCATCGGCGAGGCCTCGCGCCTGCTCGCTCCGGCCCAGGGCAACCGCCGCTACGCCGAAAGCCTCGCCTGCACCGCCATCGACAAAGCCTTCGACGTCTGGCTCCTCATCCTCCTCCTGGCCGCCTCCTCGTTCTCCACACTCCTGAGTTCTCACGAAGCCCTCGTGCTGCGCCTGCTCGGTGCCGCCGCCGCCATCGGCACTGCCCTCTCCATCGCCCTCCTCTTCCGCTTCGCCGCTCACCCGCCACGCATCCCCGCCGCACTCCTCCGCATCGCCCCTCGCACCTGGGCCCGCGTCCTCACCGAACAACCCCAGCGCCTCCTCACCGCCGCCGCCTCCGCCCTCCGCGCCCACTGGCTCCGCGCCGTCGTCCTCACCCTCCTCTTCTGGGTCCTGCACGTCGGCTGCCACTATCTCATGCTCTTGTCGCTCGCCTCCTCCATGGACCTCTGGTACTTTGTCCTCTGCCTGACGCTGGTGGGGCTCGTCGAGTTCGTGCCCATCACCGTGTGCGGATTGGGCACGCGCGAAGTGTTGCTGGTGTATCTCTTCGGCCGGGCTGGGCTGGGCGCCGATATCGCCCTCGCCTTCGGACTGCTGAGCATCTGCTTCACCTATCTCGTGACCGCGCTGTTCACGTTCGCTGTCGGCATCGCCATCAAGAAGGGAACACGATGAGCACGCGCAGGGAGCGCCCATCCACATCGCCGGCCGACGCCTCCGCCGCCACCCCTCCCACGCCCGCCTGGCGCGGCTTCTTCCGGCGCCGTCGCGCCACCGCCAGCGCGCTCACCGTCCCCACCCCCACCTTCTCGGCTTCCGCCGAACGCCTGCTCGGCCTCGGCCTCCTCACCGCCGCCGTCGTCTTCGCCCTCGCCATGCTCTGGCCCATCATGCAGCACGGCTATGCCGCCGGCGGCGACGACGTCGTCCACATGGCCTACAACCACGAGGCCGAATCCATCCTCGATCACAACAAGTCGCTCTTCGGCTGGTCCTATCTCTTCGGCGTCGGCGCGCCCATCTTCCTCTTCCGCCCGCCCCTCCAGTATGCCACCGTCGTCGGTGTCCATGCCCTCCTCGGCGGCACCATCTCCCTCAGCGTCATCCACAAAATGACCTACGTCGTCTTCCTCGGCCTCTACCCCGCCTCCGTCTACTATCTCATGCGCAAACTGCGCCTGCGCCCGCTCATGGCCGCCGTCGCCGCCCTCTTCGCCGTCACCCCCATCAGCATGTGGGGCCACACCATCGATGCCTACTTCCGCCTCGGCATCGCCAAGCAACTCATCGCCATCTTCCTCTTCCCCCTCGCGATGGGCAAAGTCCACGGCACCGTCTCGCAGCGCGAACCCGTCCTCCCTGCCGCGTTCCTCGTCGCCCTCTGCTTCCTGAGCCACCCCTACGTCCCCTACTGCCTCCTCCTCGTCAATGCCGTCTACGTCTTCACCGTCCTCCTCGGAGTCGGCTGGCGCGCCGCCTGGAACGCCTCCGTCCGCTATGCCCTCGTCTGGATCCTCGCCGGTGGACTGCTCGCCCTCTACCTCGCCCCCTTCTACACCTCACCCGAAATCCAGGCCCTCGAATTCAGTTCCACCTGGCGCCACGGCTTCGAAGTCGTCTGCTCCACCACCGCCAAAACCATCAACCACTACTTCACCGGCGGCATTTTCGACACCACCCGCTGGGGCGTCTACGGCGGCGGCGAATGGGGCTGGCAGAACAATTCCAACACCGGCCGCTGGCCCATCCTCACCGCCCTCTCCCTCGTCGGCATCGTCGTCTGCGTCCGCCAACGCCGCGTCTTCCCCTTCGCCCTCCTCCTCTCCGCCTTCATCCTCTCCTTCCTCCTCTTCCTCGGGCCCGACGACCTCCCCATCCTCGAACACATCCCCTTCCAGGAAAATTTCCAGTACATCCACGAAATCTTCCTGCTGGATGTCTTCGCCATCTGCCTCGCCGGCATCGGCGGCGGTGCCATCCTCGCCTGGGTCGTCGACCGCAGTCCCGCCGCCCGCCTGCCCCCCCTCGCCGTCACACTCGTCATCCTCCTCACCGCCCTCGCCGTCTTCATGCCCTGGCGCGATCGCTGGCTCGTCGGCGGCCGCATCATCCGTACCACCACCTTCGATACCCACCGCCGCCAGATCACCGAAGTCGCTCGCCGCACCCCCGTCAACGCCGACTTCGACGAAATGCTCACCATCCTGCGCAACCCCGAGCATCCCGGCCGCTTCTACGGCGCCCCACAGGGCTCCGCCTCCGGCCAGGAACTCTTCTACTTCACCATCCTCCCCGGCCTCTGCAACCGCACCGATGTCATCTGCGGCTTCTTCTCCGCCGAAGTCGCCGGCGCCAACAAAACCCTCATCGAACAATTCCGCAACGAAATCCCCAAATCCCGCAACCTGATCGAACTGCTCAATGTCCGCTACCTCATCGCCGCCACCGCCAACCGCCCCGCCCTCGCCCCCGCCGATGCCTATGCCGATATCGTCAAACAGAACCGCTACTGGATCCTCTGGCGCGTACGCGACCCCTTCAACCATTTCGATGTCCTCCGCACCCGCCCACTCGCCGTCGTCGGCGACATCGAGCCCTGGCGCGTCCTCAACCACCACTGGCTCGAACGCTTCCAGGTCGCCACCGCCCCCGCCTCCTTCCCCTACCTCATCCGCGTCGGCGATCCCACCGCCCTCACACGCCAACTAGACCCAAATGAATTCAGTGGCCTCCTGGTCCTCGGGCACGACACCCACCCCTCGCCCGCCGTGCTCGACGCGCTGCGCGCCTACCAGCAGAACGGCGGCCGCCTCTGGACCCAGCGGCCCATCGACGGCCTGACCGCCGAGCGCCTGCCCGACGCCAACGAGATCGACTACCCCGCCCTCGGCACCCCGTCCGAAACCTCCGGCGTCTGCCTCGAAGCCCCCGCCGAGCGCGAACGCCACACCGCCGAAGTCACCGTCTCCGAAGATGCCTTCGTCCTCTTCAAGATGGCCTACTACGCCTCCTGGGTGGCGGAGGTCGATGGACGCCGCGCGGACCTCTGCGAACTCAGCCCCGGCTTCCTCGGCGTGCGCGTGCCCGCCGGCACCCATACCGTCGTCTTCCGCTACGACGGCCCCAACAACCGCCGCCACGGCGTCGCCATCACCCTCGCCTTCCTCGCCGCCGGCATCCTTCTCACCCTCCTCGCCCGCGTACGCATCCCCGCCCTCCAGCGCGTCGCCGCCTGGCTGCGCCCCGACGTCCCCAGCGTCAGCCCCAGTTCTCGCCTGCGCGCCCTCGGCATCGGCGCCGTATGGGCCCTCGTCCTCGTCGCACTCGCCGTCCTCTACGTGCGCGAGCAATTCCTGCGCATCCCCATCCCCGTCCGTCCCGCCAGCGGCGCCCTCATGGATACCACCGACATCCTCCTCGACTGGAATGCCATCGATGCCACCGGCGTCGTCTACGATACCCAGATCACCGACTCCGGCCGCTCCTTCGACCGCCTTGTCTACGCGCGCGGCGACATCGACACCACCGCCGCCCGCAAACAGCGCGGGCTCGTGCCCGATAGCCGCTACTGGTGGCGCGTGCGCAGCCGCATCGGCCGCCATGTCTCCCCCTGGAGCAGTCCCGTCTCCTTCCGCACCATGCCCGACCCGCGCCAGGCCAGCACCGGCCCCTGGGGCATCGAACTCGCTTGCTCCGCCAGCCCCGCCGCCCAGTGGCCGCTCACCGGTCATTCAAACCTGCCCGATGGCTCCTACATCCACCTCCGCCTCTACCGCGACGACACCGGCCAGCGCATCCAGTCCACCGCCGTCCGCCTCATCGATGGACGCTTCGCCGGTCAGCTCGTCGCCCCCGCCGCCGGCTGGCCCACCAATGTGCCCCTCTCCCTCCACGCCGACTTCCTCATGGACGACCAGACTTACCCCGTCACCGACACCCTCACTCCCTCCGGCGCCAACCTCGCCACGCGCCCGCTCGACCCCGACCACGTCCTGCTCCAGGGACTCACCACCTCGCTCGAACTCCAGGGCCGACGCCAGGACCGCGCCCACTCCCCCGGCGCCGATCAACCCGCCGACCCCGCCCGCGGGCTCATGCTGAATCTCAGCGCCGGCTTCGCACCCGATGGCCGCCTGCGCGTCGAGGGCCGTACCACCTTCCCCAATTACACAATGGCCCAGGTCACCATCACGCCCGCCCCCATGGTTGACCCCCTCATGCAACAAACTGCCAACGTCCTCAATGGCGCCTTCACCCTCGACTTCGAAGTGCCCCAGGCCGCACGCTACACCATCACCGCCCGCATCAGCCCCGACCGCCAATACGAATCCGTCCGCGCCGTCCTCGGCGAACGCGGCGATGTCATCGCCGCCCGCCGCGCCCCCGACAGCCAGCCCCTCCTCGGCCTCCGCCACATCCTGCCCATGGGCATTGTGTCGAATTCCATCCCCGCACCCACCCCGTAGGAGCCCGTTGAAAAACATCAGACGGACCGGACACCCGGCACAAACACCGTCCGTGGAGGGCCGACCTCCGTGTCGGCCGGTCTTCAACGGGCTGCTAATGCTATGACCGAACCCACCATCGCCGCCACACCAGCCCCCGCCTCGCGTGGTCGACGGCGCTGGCTCCGGCCGGCCATCTTGCTCGCACTCCTCGCCGCCACGGCCGCCGTCCTGATCGCGCGCCCACTTCAGCCACCTGACTTTCCCGTCGTCATGCGCGTCGTGTCCGAAACCCGCACTGGGGACGACCTCACCGTCCGCCTCGAAGCTCGCAACACGTCACCCACCGAACTCGCCCCCATCTTCTTCATCCTCTACGCCTACGCCGAGGGCCGCTCGCCCCTGGCCGACTCCCTGAACAGCAAACACATCAACGGCCCCTGGGTCGGCAACGCCGGCAACCCGCCCGAGGCCATCCGCTACCTCGGCCAGGCCAGTCATCATGGATGTCCCGCACTCACGTTCGCTCTGGCGCCCAAGGCCACCGTCCGGATGGACTTTGTCCTGAACCGCCCCCTCCTGGATACCCTTGGCAACACCCCCCACTTCCGCGCCCTGGCGCAAAGCCTGAACGCACCGGCAACCGCATCGGAACCCCTCTACATTCCTTTCGAAAACGAACTGCGCTCGATCCTGGCCGCCGCCACCTCAGCCGTCCACCGCCTCCAGCGCCCGCTCGCCGCCTTCGCACTCCTGCCTTGGGCCGCCTGCCTGATCGCCCTGCTCCCGTTCCTCCGCCCCTCCCCCCAGTCCCCCCGCCTCCGCCTCGCCCGCCCCCTCCGCATCCTCGATCTCCTCCTCGGCATCGCCCTCGTCGTCGCCTCCACCACCCTCTTCCTCTCCCGCATCCGCGATATCCCCACCGGCCGCGAATCCGATACCTTCGACTACCTCTCCATCGCCGAAAAATTCGGGCCGCCCCTCGGCGCCTGCATCGAGGGCATGGACAACCGCGGTTACGATCGCCGCGCCTATCTCCACCAGACCCTCGACCGCACCTGGGGCTACCCGCTCCTCCTCGCCACCGTCGCGCGCGTCTCCGGCAACCCCGACGAACGCTGCTACACCCTCCTCCGCAATATGCGGCACCTCAACATCGCCATGCTCATCGCCCTCTGCAGCGGCGCCGCCCTCCTCATCTACAAATGCTGGACCCCATCCGCCATCGCCTTCACACGCTCCGGCTTCGTCTATGCCGCCCTCATGCTCGATGGCTACAACGTCCACTCCGCCACCCGCCTCCTCACCGAAATCCCCTCCCGCTTCCTGTTCGTCCTCTGCCTGCTCGCCGCCATGGCGTTCTGGCGTGCCGGCACCTTCCGCCGCCAGCAGCTCTGGCTCGTCGCCGGCACCCTGCTCGCCTTCCTCCCCCTCCTGAATCGCGCCGAACATGCCCTCGTCGAAACGCTGATCATGCCCGCGCTCCTGGTCCTGCGTTGCCGCACCACCCGCTTCTGGGCCCTCTTCCTCACCTGGGCCCTCGCCGCCGCCATCGGCATCGCCTCCATCGTCGCCGTCAGCTACCGCACCTACGGCGTCCTGCGCCCCTCCACCGCTTCCGGCCTCCACCTCATGAATGCCGTCTACCGCCTCCCGCTCGACGGCGGCGTCCACACCCGCGACCTCCCGCCCGGCGTGCGCATGTCCGATGAAGAACGCACCTTCTTCGAAACCCTCATCATCCCCGCCGGCCTGCTCCCCGGCGGCGCGGTTGATCCCTACATGGCTCTCCCCGGGGTACTGGACATGGAACCGCTGGAACTGAGCGCCTATGTCCAGCGCATGGGCTCTGGCATCCTCGCCAAGAACCGCGACCTCTGGTGGGCCATGATGCAGCGGCGCTACCCCGATTTCGCTTCGCGCTCGAATTGGCTCTGGCCAGGCCCCATCACCGAGGAGGTTGGCAAGCTCATGAATAGCTTCGGCACATTCCCGCCCGCATGGGGTTGGCCGTTGTGCATGGTTCTGTGGCTGGGTGGACGCGCCTGCTGGGGACTCATCACGAAGCGCCGCGTCGGCACCGCACCCCTGCTCGCGGCGGCCATCGTCGTCTGCTTCTACTGGCACCTCGCCATCATCGCATCCGTCGGCGCCGGCGAAGAACGCCACAGCTTCTTCGCCACCGGCTTCCTGCCCGTCCTCGGTGCACTCGTGGTCATCGATGGCATCGGGCTGCTGGGAACCCACCTGTTCGCCCCGCTCGCCACGCTTACCCGCTGGCTCCGCCCGCGGCGGCCGCCTTCCGGTAGTACGCCTGCATCACCGGACGTTCACGGAACCAGCTCACCGTCCGCTGCAACCCCTCCGCAAACGGCGTCTGCGCCACCCACCCCAGCTCGCGCTGTGCCAGCGTCGGATCCGCCACCCACGTGCTCGTATCCCACACCCGGTCCGGCATGCTGCCCCACACCGGCTCGCGCGTAATCCCCATCACCGCACGGGCCGTCTCCACAATCTCGCGCAACCGCAGCATCCGGCCCGTTCCCACATTGTATACGCCACCGGACTTGACCGGCGCCTGCGCCGCCACCCGCAACGCCTCCGCCACATCCCCCACATACACCAGGTCGCGCGCCACGTCCGGATTCACAAGCGGCGGCAACGCCCCCTCCAGCCCCGCCAGCGCCAGCGCCGTGATCAACCGCCGCGGCGCTTCATACGGTCCATACACATTGAACAGCCGCAGCGTCGTCACGTGCACGCCCGATCCCGCCGCCATCGTGCACAGATGCGTCGCCGCCGCCTTCGTCACCGCATAAAAACTCGCCGGCTCCACCCGCTCGTCTTCGCGGCTAGGATGATCCTTGAAGCCGTACTCCGAGGAGGAGCCCGTGTACACCAGGCGCTCAACCCCCGCCGCAGCCGCCGCCTCCAGCATGTTCTGCGTCGCCCGCACATTCACGGCCAGCATCGTGTCCAGATCCTGATGCCACGAGGAATTGCCGTAAGCCGCCAGGTGAAAAATCCACGACGGACGAACCCCACTCACCGCACGCCCCACCGCCGCGCGATCCGTCAGGTCCACCGCCAGCAGGTTCAGGCTGCCGCGTAGGTCCGCCAGGCGCCAATCCTGAAAATTCGGCCGCACCAGCAGGCTCACCTCGCAGCCGTCCGCCAGCAGCCGTCGCACCAGGTTCGCCCCGATGAAACCGCCGCCCCCGGTGAGCAGGACCCGCCTCATGCCGGCTTGTCCAGGAATCGCCGGTAATCGAACGCGTCGAGGTACACACCCGTCTGCAGCCGCACTTCGTCCTGCTCGGCCGCCGTCAGCTCACCCGCCGTGCGCCGGTTCGCCTCCGGCGTCGCCGTCCGGATCGTGCCCCACGGATACACCGTCGGCAGCGGGCGCCCATTCCAACTGACCTGCTTCAAGGTATCCGTGACTTCCACCCCCACCGCGCGGCAGACCGGCCCCAGCGCCGCCACCGGATCCGCCATCACGTCCTCGATGCGCACAATGTGGAAGCGGCCCGGATGCCGCTCGCGATTGAGCAACGCCAGGCTCTGGTTCAGGTTCCACGCCATCAGGTAGTCGTTGATGCTCAGCGGCACCGGCCGCTTCTTCGTGTCCGCATAGGCCGACCACGGATTGCGCACCACGTGCAGCATGTGACCGCCCGGCATGTCCCGCAGCATCGTGTCCGCATCCACCACGATCACCGGGCTGTAGCCCACGTACACCTTCTCGCGCCCCGTCCGGCGATAGTCCGTCCACGCCTCAAATGTCGCCCGGAAGAACGCCTCCACATTGTTCGGCCGCGAACGCCCCAGCCGCGCAATGTGCTCCACGTAGCGCAGCCCACGATCCTGGTCGGAAAACGCAAACGGGCTGTCACGGAACTTGCTGACGTGCGGCGTGCGCGACCGTATCCGCGTCTCCTCATCGATGAACGCCATGAAGTCCGCTTCCGGCGTCGCATCCAGCAGAAACGACGGCCACCGGTACTTGACCGGAAACAGCGAGGCCAGGCGGTCCGTGCAATGGCGCGTCCCAATCTGGGATTCGAACGGGTAGACGAACATCTCCGGATGCCCATCCAGAAATCGGTGCGTCGTGTTGCCGCCATTCTCGTACATGGCCGTCAGCATCAGCAGGCGGAAGGGGTCGCTCATCTCATGTTCTCCCTGTGTCGTGGTAGTGAAAATACAAGTCTGTCTGCCGCGCCGATCCCGGCGGGCTCGCCCGCGAACCGGGGAACCCGCTGCACCAGTCCCGCGGGATCCACTCTATGCCAAATATCTGATTCCCATCCGGCCAGGTGAGGCTGCCCAGCACCCGCCCCGTTCGCACGCACAGCGCCACAATCCCGCACCGGCTCTTCGCCAAATCCAGCCCCGGCGCGTATTGCTCAAAGCGCGGCAGCACACGCGAAATCCCAATGTAGGCAATCCCATCGTGAAAGGCCAGTCCGCGCGTCCACCCCGGCAGCGCCGCCACCGCCTCGTAGCGCGGACCGTCGGCCAGACCGATCGTGCCGTACCCGCTGTTCAACACCCACAGACGCCCCCCGTGCAAGCGCGCCGAATGCGGCCGCGTCAGCCCGCGGCAACTCACCTCGCGCGTGCGCCCGTCAAACACCACCCCGCGCCCATCCACAGCAAAGTGGCGCTGGCCCGGACGCCGGTGACCCATCCGGTCCGTCGAGGCCGTGTAGAACGCGCGCCGCGGCAGCTTCGCCCCCGCGCCCTCCGCCGCAATGGAATTCAACTGGATATAGTTGCGTTCCAGGCTGGGCTTCCCGCGCCGCTCCACGCAGGCCGGCCACCACACCGGCTCGCAGCCGCCGTCGGGAGCCAACCGCACCACCGCATTCATCCCCGCCGAGGCGCCGAACAACGCCCCGCCCAACACAACCAGATCGTGCAAATACACCCGCCCCGGCAAAAACCAACTCCGCGACGGCAGCAACGGCTGCGAACCCGCATCCACTCCCGCCGTGCCCCCCGCCGGCGCCCACTCCAGCACCTGGTTCGGATTGCGCGTGCTCGCCAGGTATACCCGCCGCCGCCGCCGATCCACCGCCACCCCAGACGGGTGCGGCACGCGCGCATAGGTGATCCGCGGACGGCTGCCCTCGCAACTCAACCCCATCGCCAGGTGCTCATATTCGCGCGTCACCAGAAGCGTGATCCCCGCCTTCGCCAGCAGGCTCCACCAGTCGCCACTCACCCGGTGCGCCAGTTGGGCCGGCGGCAGCGGCTGCGTCTGGTCCCATAGCCCCACCACCGTATCCGGGTTACGCCAGGCCGCCGATTCCGCCGCCCGGCGCGCCGCCCGCGTATCGTCGCCCGCCGTCACAAGCGCCCTTCCCCTCGCCACTGACGCCACATCCGCCACGCACCCGCATACATGTGCCAGGCGCTGGCCAGCCGCGTCGTGCTCTTCCCGCCATGCCGCGGTTGCGCCGGAACCGGCACATCCAGCATGCGGTACCCCTCGCGCCGACACACCGCACAGAATTCCAGATCCACCAAGTCGTCCATCCGCTGCAAATCCAACAGCTTGTCAAACCGGCGCGGAAACACCTTGGGAGTCCCATTGATATCCCAATAGTGCAGATTGAAAAGCGTGCGACACTCCAGGTTGTACGCGAGCGACCCGAGCCGCCGCATGACGCTCGCGCGCAACTTGCGTGTCGCCTTCACCACCGTGTCCGCATTCGCCAGCCCATACTGCAAAATCTGAACGAGATCCGCCCCCGTCGTCCGCGCCGAATTCGTGTAGCAAACCGGATCGCCGCGACTCGCAACCAGCCCCGTGCGCACCGCCTGGCCCCATCCCGCCGGATCGCTGCGCAGCGCCCGCACTCCCGCCCGCGTGGCGGCCAATTGCTCGCATGCCGCCCAACTGCCATCCTCCGGCCCATTCACCACCAGCAGCAGCTCGTAGGTCAACCCCGCCCCTTGCAGCGCCGCCACATACGCGTCCACCACCCCGGCAATATGGTCGGCCTGGCGATACACCGGCAGCACAATCGAAATCAATTTCGCACTCAACGCGCGCGCCCCTTCAACCCATCGCGCACCTGCTGGGCCAGCGCCACGGCCGACAGCCCGTGCCGCTCCACCAGAAACGCTTCAGACCCCACAACCCCGTCCCACGCGCGATCGATACAGGCACGCACCAGCCGGCACCCACTCCCGCTTTCCGCCACCCACGACCCGATCGCTTCACCAATCCCGCCCGCCGCCACGTGCTGCTCCACCGTCACCACCAGCGGCACCCGCCGCAACCACGGCAACAGCGCCTCGCGCGGCACCGGCGCCACCGACGACAACACCACCACCGCCGCGCCTATCCCCTCGCGCGCCAGTTCCTCCGCCGCCAGCAACGCCTCGCGAGCCATCGTGCCCAGCGCCACCAGGCAAACGTCCGAACCCTCGCGCACCCCGTGGCACTCGCCCACCGCAAAGCGCCCATCCAGTCCCGGCACCTCGTAGGTCTCATCTTTGCCCACGCGGTAATACACCGGCCCCGCCGCATCCCACGTCGCCCGCAGGCAGGCCCGCGCCTGGCGATGATCGGCCGGCGCCGCGATCCCCATCCCCGGCAGCATCCGCATCAACCCAATGTCATCGCCCGCGTGATGCGTAGGCCCGGCCGTGCCGTACTCAAACCCACCACCCACACCGACGATGCGCACCGGCAGCCGTTGCAGCGCCGCTCCATTGCGGATGAATTCGTAGGGGCGCGCGGTCGCGAAAGTCGCAATGGAATACACGAACGGCAGATACCCAGCCTCCGCCAAGCCGGCCGCCATCCCCAGCGCACTCTGCTCGCACACTCCCGTGTTCCAGAATCGCCCCGGCAGCCGCTCGCGAAAGGGCTCCACCACCGTGTAGCCCAGATCCATGCTCAACAGCAGGATCCGCGGATCCGCCACCGCCAGCGCCGTCAGCTCATCGATAAACGCCCGCCGCATGCCTTACGCCCCCGCCGCCGCGTCGCCCGTCACATCCGCCCCAATGTCACGCCGCGCTTGCGCGTATTCGTCCGCCGACATCGGCCAGTAGTGCCACTTGATCAAGCGCTCCATGAAGGACACGCCCTTGCCCAAATCCGTGCGCGCCACCAGCACGCGCGGTCGCCCGCCGGATCCGCCACCCACCTCCGCCAGCCGCGCCGCCAGCCCCGGCCCATCGTGACCATCCACATCCACCGCCTCCCAGCCAAAGGCCGCCCAGCGCGCCGCAAGCGGATCGAGGTTGAGCACATCGCGCGTGTAGCCCAGCGCCTGCTGCCCATTGCTATCCACGATGGCCGTCAGGTTGGAGAGCCCATGGTGCGCGGCGAACATGATCGCCTCCCAGGTGGCCCCTTCGTTGCACTCGGCGTCGCTCAACAGCACAAACACCCGCCGAGTCGACCCTTGCAGCCGCGCCGCCAGCGCGGCCCCCACACCCAGGCTCAGCCCCTGCCCCAGCGATCCCGTCGTGAAATCGATCCCCGGCACATCGCGGTCCGGATGCACACCCAGGCGCGAGCCATCGCCGCAGTACCGGGAAAGTTCATCCGCCGGCAACAACCCTTCCAGATGAAGGGCCGCGTAAAGCGCCAGCGCCGCGTGACCCTTCGACATCACGAGGCGGTCGCGGTCGGGATTGCCATGTCGCCCCAGCGTCGGCGCACTCGCAAACAGCGCCCACACGATATCCGCCACCGACAGCGCCGAGCCGATGTGCCCCACGTGGGCACGGTAACTCTCATCCAGAATAATACGACGAAGATCCGCCGGCCGGTATGCGCACTGTGTCATGGACCTCACACCGTGGGCACGTCCGCACCGGCCAGCCCGCGCCCCTTGACCACCCTCACCCCATACGTGCGCGGGCGCATCTCGTGGTACAGCCGCGTAAACATCTCACCCAGAAAACCGATCGACAACAACTGCAGCCCCGCCAGCAGCACAAACACGCAGGCAATGAAGAACGGGCCGCGATCGGCCATGATGCTGACCCCCAGCATGTACTTCTCCCGCACCAACTGCGCCCCCATCAAAAGCCCACCCGCAATCAGCAGGAAACCGCCCGTCCCGAAAAACTGCAGCGGACGCGATAGGAACGAAAGCAAAAAGCGAATCCGCAGAATATCGAAGAACACCGTGAACGTACGCGCAAACCCATAATTGGATTTCCCGGTCGTGCGCGCCGGCGCTTCAATAGGCACTTCCGTGATCCGCGCCCGCAGCGGCTTTGCCAGCGCCGGTATGAAGCGGTGAAAATCGCCGTAAAGCGTGATCCGCTCCAGAATGTGTCGCCGGTATGCTTTGAATGTCGTCCCAAAATCGTGCAGGCGCACGCCCGACGCCAGGGCCATCATCCGGTTCGCAATCAACGACGGTATCAGCCGCAGCACCATCGACTCTTTGCGCCTCTGCCGCCAGCCGCTGACAATGTCGTAGCCCTCGTCAATCTTGGCCAGGAACAACGGGATCTCTTCGGGCAGATGCTGCAGATCCCCATCCATCGGAATGACCACATCGCCAAGCGCGTTCGCGAACCCGGCCGCCAGCGCCGCCGTCTGGCCGCTGTTGCCACTCAACTCCACCACGCGCACCGTCGCGTCTTCCCGCGCCAGCCGATCCAGTTTCTCGCCCGTGCCGTCGCGACTGCCGTCGTTGACGAGCACGATCTCGTAGGGATGCCCCACCGTGCTCAGCGTCGCTTTCAACCGGCGGTGCAACTCGTCGATGACCTCGACCTCATTATACAACGGCACCACGATCGATAGACTGTAAGGCGCAGGCTTCATGCGGCGGATTCTAGCCCGCATGTTGCACCCGTGCAAGCGCGCGGGTGCAACATGCGCCTGTCCATCGCCACGTTTTCAGCGGCGCGGCGCATCTGCAATTCGGTGCGGCTCACCGGGACGGTTCGCCCTACCGGCCTGAGACCACATGCCCT
>CAZWQJ010000040.1:0-28044 GCA_964635825.1 uncultured Victivallales bacterium
CGTGGACAAAGCGGAAGACGCGCTTGCCGGTGGTGCGATCCTCCTCCAGCACATCCGTGCCGGTGATGTCGGCGGGCATCAGGTCGGGCGTGAACTGGACGCGCTTGAAGTCCAGGTCCAGCACGCGCGCGATGGTGCTGACGAGCAGCGTTTTGGCCAGGCCCGGCACCCCCACCAGCAGGGCATGGCTGCGGCAGAAGATCGCGATCAGCACTTGCTCGATGACGTCCGATTGCCCGACGATGGCATGCCCGATCTGGTCCACCATGTCGCGGTAGGCGGCGTTCAGGACGCTGACCGTCTCGATGTCGCTATCGGGCGTTACGAGCGAACCGGGGGGTGGTACCGTGGTCATGGAATGGCCTTGATTCAGATCCAAGTCCGCACGGGGGTGAGACCGCCGCCGGTTGTTGCGGAGCGCTCGCAGGCGTCGAGGTAGGCCTGGATTTGGGCGCCGCGGAGGAGGTCGGGCTGTTCGGGTTTGGCGGTGCGGATGGCGGAGATGAAGCGTGCGTAGTTGTTGGGGGTGGGGGCGATGCTGCGCAGATCCCAGCGGGTGCCATGGCGTTGATCGCCGAGGCAGAGGTAGAGTTTTTCGTAGCCGGAGTCGAGGTCGATGCGCAAGGCGCCTTCGGTGCCGTGGACTTCTAGGGCGACGCTGTTGGCGTGGCCGGTGGCCCAGCGGCTGGTGTGGCAGAGGCCGACGGCGCCGCCGCGGAAGTGCATTTCGATGAGGGCGGTGTCGTTGGCATCGAGTGCGACGCCCTTCCACTTGGTGATCTTGCGGCCTTTGTCATCGGTTTTGGGGAAGGTGGCGAAGGTGCAGCGGACGGCCTCCATTTCGCCGGCGATGGCGGTGGTGAAATCGAGGATGTGGCAGCCGAGGTCACCGAGGACGCCGCCGGAGCCCTTGGCGGTTTGGAGGCGCCAGAGCATGGCTTCGGACTGCCAGCCGCCCCAGACGGCGGCGGAGAGCCAGGACTGTAGGTAAGAGCTGTGGACATGGCGGATTTCGCCGAGGGCGCCCTGCTGGGAAAGCTTGAGGGCTTCCTGGAAGGCGGAGCTGTTGCGGTAGCTGAAGTTGATCAGGTGCTGGACGCCGTGCTTGGTGCGGGCGGACTTGGCGGCGCGGGCGACGCGGCGGGCTTCGTCCAGCGTGACGGTGAGGGGCTTTTCGCACATGAGGTGGCGGCCGGCCTTGAGGGTGGCGAGGCTGGGTTCGGCATGGAAGCGGTCGGGGGTGACGACGGTGACGGCGTCGACGCTTTCGAGCAGTTGGTCGAGCGACGAGGCGACGGTGGGGATGGACCATTTCTGGGCGAAGGCGGCGGCGCGTTCGGGGAGGACATCGAGGCAGGCGGCCAGCTGGACATCCGGGATTTCGGTGAAGGATCTGGCATGGGCATTGGCCATGCCCCCCGTGCCGACGATGCCGATGCGGATAGACTTCATGATGGCCTCCAGCGGACGTTGAGAGGCGACTGCACTTTTTTTGCGGCCGCCGTTGTGCATGAATGAAAGGTGGAGCGTACTCCGGCGCGTGGGCGAACTCAAGCACGGGTCGAAGCGCCCGCCCGCGGAGCGGCCGGGCCACCTTCCTCGCGTTTGAAGTGGTCCGGTTCGAAGTCGAGACGGCTTGCGTGCGGTTGGGTGGCGCGGGTAGAATTGGGGCGTGACGGCGCGAGGGCGCGAGGTTTCAACAACAAGTGAGGTGACCCATGGATTTGATGGTGCATACGGATGGCGTGGTGTTGACGGCGCGGCTGGAAGAGGCGGTGGATGAGAAGATTGGGCGGCTGGAGCAGTACGCGCCGCGGGCGTTGCGGGCGCGGGTGCGGTTTCGGCGCGCGAGTGCGCATGCCGGCGAGAGTCAGTTCGTGGTGCGCGTGCTGATTGAGTTGCCGGGGCAGGACATCAGCGCGCAGCAGATCGGCCCGGATCCGATGAGCGCGTTGGATATTGTGTCCGAGAAGTTGGAGAGCCGGTTGCGCAAGCGGAAGACGGAGCGCTTGAGCCGCCGGCATCGGGGGCTGCCGGGTGGCTCGCGGGAGTAGGCGGGCTCGAATGTGTCCCCGCGCGGCCTCGGAATGCCGCAACCAAACAGGATTTGCCACGAAAAGGCACAAAATACGCAAAAGGGAACGGCGCTGTCGTGCCGGTGCTTTTGTGAGTTTTGTGCTTTTTTGTGGCTGAAAATCTTCTCCGGAAAACAAGAAGTTGCCTGATTGTAGTACGAGTCCTCGTGCAACATGCGCCCGTAGGGCCGTCTGCGGCGGCCTGCCGGCCTTATGATTGGCGGTGAGCGAATCGCGCCCCACGGGGGCATGGCGTTGAAGAGCGGCCGACACGGCTTGCCCGCCGAAGGCCCGGCGTAGGCGGGAGGTCGGCCCTCCAGCGGAGAAGAGTGGCCGACACGGCTTGCCCGCCGAAGGCCCGGCGTAGGCGGGAGGTCGGCCCTCCAGGCGGGTGGCGCTTCAGGCGGGGCGCGGGGGTTTGCCGATCAGCTGCATGAAGCGGTTGTATTCCTCATCCTTCATGTTGATGGCGTGCTTGGGTTCCGGGTAGGCGCCGCTGCGGACCTCGCCGGCATATTGAGCGAGGGCGGTGGTGGCCTGGTCGAGGAGGCGTCCGTAGGTTTTGGAGTGGCGCGGGTAGTGGCCGGCGTTCGTTCCGAGCAGGTCGCAGGCGAAGAGGAACTGGCCATCGCAGTCGGGGCCGCTGCCCATGGAGAAGGTCAGGATCTTGACTTGCTTCGTGATTTCGGCGGCGATGCGGTGGGGGACGCACTCCATTTCGACGGCGATGACGCCGGCCGACTCCATGGCGAGGGTATCCTCGTAGACCTGGAGGGCTTCGTCCGCGGTTTTGCCGACGGCGCGCGGGCCGCCGAACCAGGTGTTGCGGATGGGCATGTAGCCGACATGTCCGACGCAGGGGTACTTCTGGTGCGCGAGGGCGGCGAATTTCTCCACGACCATGCCGGATGCGTAGATGATGTCGACGCCGAGCCCGCGACAGCGGCCGGCGAGCAGCAGGGCCTGTTCCTGGCTGGAGTAGGCTTCGATCAGGGGGAGGCCAGCGCCGACGACGATATTCGGCGCTCCGGCGCGGACCTCCTGCATGACCCACTTGAGATGTTCAAGGTCGTTGCCCCAGGTGACGATCATGTCGACGCCGGCATCCGCGCAGGCCTTGGCGGTCCACTGGTCGAAGGCGGTGGTGAGGACGAGCTTGCGCTTGCCTTTCGTATCCAGCAGATCTTTCACGGTCAGCTTCTTGGCCATGGTCGGACTCCTGTGTGGTTGAGTGGGGTGATCCCCGGTTTGTCCCCTCGTTGCGCGTAGCATAGCGGGCGGCGGGCCAGTTGCCAACCGGTGAAGGCGGTCGGTATCGAACGGACCGGACGGAGCCGGTCCCTCCATCGGAGAACCCGTATTCGGGCACGCGAGAGATGACGGTCGGCGGGCCGCCGACCCTCCAGGGCCTCAGAGGTTGATGAGGGTGCGCTGGTGGGGGGTGAGCTGGGCCTGGAAGCCCTTTTTCCAGTAGCACTGGTCGTAGGCTTCCTGGAGGGAGGCGGGGTTGCGGAAGATCTGCCAGGGGGAAGGCACGAGGGCGAGGTGGCGGAGGGGGCCGCGGCCGCCGAACGAGTTGCGCAGGGCGAGTCCGCCGAAGGCGTTGACTTCTTCGAGGCGGGGGTAGCGCAGGAGGCGTTCGAGGGTGGTTTCGAGATAGCCGTATGGGGGGGGGCAGGGGTTGGCGGCGGGCAGGACGGCCAGGGCGTCGCGTACGAAGGTGAAGGCGGACTCGACGGCGGTGCGCAGGTACTCGGAGGATTGCGCATCGATTTCCGGTTCGCCGTAGGAGGCGGTCCATTGGCCGTCCTTCTGGGCAATGCCGGTGATGGTGGCGTGGGGGGCCCAGAAGAGCGACTCGAGCAGTTCCACGCTTTCGGTGGCGATGTCGGCGCGGAAGCGTGGTTGGTGGAGGTGGACAAAGAGGGACTCGAGGCGGCAGCCGGCGTCGACGGTGGCGCGGGCCATGTTCCAAGTGCCGAAGTAGAGGCCGAGCATCTTGGGTTCGTGGCCGGCCATACGGACGAGGTCGCGGAGGGATTTGAGGGACGAGGCGTGCCAGCCGATGTCGACGATGGCGGTGGGTTCGTTGGAGGAGAGGCCTTTGTGGGCGAAGTAGGCGAGGAGGCGATCGCGTTCTTCGCGGGCCATCTGGAGGATTTGATTTTCGAAGGTGGTGATGAAGCGGCGAAGGTTCTGACCGGCGGCCTGGGTGACCCAGCCGCCATCCTTGGTGGTGATGACTTCGTGGAGGCTCTCGAAGCCGAACTGGCGGGCGAGGGCATCGTGGCCGTCGGCGGCGATGCCGATGCGACCGAGGAAATCGGTGACGCGCATGCAGGGGTTTGGGGTGGTGAGGAAGGCGATGCTTTCTTCGTCGAAGCAGGTGATGCGCGGGAGATTGAGGAGGCGGCGGGAGGCGAAGAGGTACTCGGATTGGATGTTGAGACCGCGGGCCTCGGCGACCATGGCGCTGACCTTGGCGAGTTGGTAGCCGTCGCGGGCGAGGTAGAACACGCGGTGGATGTTCTGGGCGGCCGCGCGTTGGAGGGCCCAGGAGACGAGGGACAGGAAGAGGGGGCCGATGACTTCGTAGCCGATCATGTCCCAGAGCGCGGGGGTATGGCCGGGCGTGAGGGGTTTCTGGAGGCGACGGCGGCGGGCGAGGCCGGCATAGACGCTGGAGACCCAATCGTCCTGCCAGGCGGCGGATTGTGAAACGTGTTGATCGACGAGGGGTGTGGAGGCATCGGACCGCACCCAGTGGCAAGCGGGGATGGAGCGGGTTTGCGGGCGTTCCTGATCCGAGCGGCGGTTATCGCCCACATGGAGAATTTCGCCGGGTTGGGCTTTCAGGTCGGCGAGCAGGAGATCGAAGAGGCGGCCTTCGTGCTTGGTGGCGCGGAGTTCGGAGGACAGGTAGAGGGGTTGTGCGGCGAAGGGGGTTTTGCGCAGGAGCGACTTCACCTGGGCGGCGGAGAGGTACATATCGGAGGCGAAGACGATCTGTTTGCCCTGAGCGGCGGCCTTCTGCATCAGCGCGGCGATTTCGGGGTTGGGGTAGGTGAGTTTTTCTTCGGTCTGGATTTCGAGATCGCGGATGCGGGCGGCGGTGGCGGGGTCGATGCCCAGTTTGGCGCCGAGGACGGCATAGATGCGATCGAGGGTGGTTTCGCCCGAGTCGTCGCCACCGGCGGCGGGGAGGCGAGACTCCGATTCGGCGGCGACGCGCACATCGGCGAAGCGGAGGGTGGGGGCCTGCAGGAGGCGGCGCACGTCATCCTGCATGTAGAGGAAGAGATCGGCCGGCTTGCGGACGAGGCGCAGGATGACGGTGTCGAAGACGTCCATGGAGAGGATGCGTGCGCTGCGGAGGGCGGTTTCAATGGTGGGGTCGATGGCGGGTGGCGGCGTGGCCTGGGGCTGGCGGTGGCGGGCGGAGGTGGCCAGCCAGTCGGAGAGGCAGCCGCGGGCGCGGGTGATCATGACCTTGGTTTTCCAGAGGCGGCCGAGGTCGCTGGTGATGCGTTCGAAGTGCTCGGTCTTCTGGATGACGGTGCGGAGTTTTTCATCGACGACGTCGGTTTTCAGCGAGATGCCGAAGAGCCAGCCGGCCTGGGTCTCGAGTTGGGTGGCGAGGCTGAAGAGGAAGCCGGTGCCCATGCGGCCCTCGGCGAGGTCGCGGCGGAGGTAGAAATTGTGGAGGCGTGCGAGTGAGCGGCGGTGGGAAGCGACGGAATCGGTGACGGTATTGCCGTAGCCGGACCCGTGAGACTGGTGGCGCCAGTGATAGTTGGCGAGGCGCTTGTCGGAGACGCCGATTTCATAGGCGGATAGAAAGCGGACGACAAAGTCCCAATCGCCGAGTTCGTTGAACAACTGGTTAAAGAAGCCGATGCGGTCATGGACGGCGCGTCGGTATAGGAAGGCGACGGGCGGGAATGGGTTGCGGCCGGCGGCGAGGAAGAGGGTAACGGTTTCGAAGGGGTAGTAGTCCTTGCGCGAGAGTTCGACGACGTTGCCGGTGGAGTCGATCTCCTCGATAATCCAGTTGGACTGGACGGCGACACCTTGCTCCGGGGCGTCGGGCCCGGCGGCATCCAGATAGCGGACGCATTCGGAGAGAAAATCGGGTGTCCAGCTGTCGTCATCGTCGAGGATGACGAGATACTCGCTCTCGGAGGCCTGAATGCCCTTGTTGCTGGCATTTTGCATGCCGAGGGAGGAGGGGTTGTGGATGAGGAGGAGGCGGTTGCGGTATTCGGCGGAGAAGCGCGAGACGAGGCCCTCGACGGCGGTGGGATCGCCGCCATCGTTGACGATGACGTGGCACCAGTCCTGGTGCGATTGGTCGAGAACGCTGCGGATCGTTCGCTGCAGGAGCAACGGGCGGTCCTTGGTTCGCGTAATAATGGCCACTTTGCCCATATGGGTCACCATGGCACAAAAAGTTCCCCCTTATCAAGGCTGCAAATCCGTAAGTGCTTGACGCGACGGGGGTGTATGACTAACGTCAAATTGTTATGCAGGAGGAACTCACATGAACGCAGGGATTGTAGCCGCAGCTGGACGGGATTCCCCGATGGGGCCGAACGTGGACCGTGCGTTCTTGAGCCTGGGTACGCGGCCCGTGCTGGCCTATTCGATTATCGCGCTGGAGAAATGTCCGGACATCGACATGGTGATCATTGTGGTGCGGCGCGATCGGATCGACGCGGCGCAGGCGGTGGCCCAGATGTTTGGTTGCGCGAAGGTGAAGCGCGTGGTGGCCGGAGGTGCCCAGCGGTCGGGGTCCGTGCAGGCGGGCCTGGATGCGTTGAGCAGCGAAGTGCGCTTTGTGAGCGTATTGGATGCGAGTCGGCCCTGTGTGACGCCGGACTTGATATCCGAGACGCTGCGGCAGGCGAAGCGCTATGGGTCCGGGGTGGCGGCGATGCGGACCGAAGACAGCATGAAAGAAGTGCAGAAGGGCCTGACGGTCTCACGGACGGTGGGGCGTTCGCACCTCTGGCATTCCATGACGCCACAGAGCTACCGGGTTGAGTTGCTGCGCGAAGGGCTCAAGGCGGCACGGAAGAAGCGCCTGATGCTGGAAGACGATGCGCAAGCCGTTGAGCTGGTGGATTCGGTGCACCTGGTGCCGACGACGGTGCCGAACATTCGCATTGCGTCCGCGGACGATCTGACGCTGGCCGCCGCCGTGCTGCGGCTATAGGTTGCCGCCTTGCCATGAACGCCGACCGCTACGCGATCCTGGGTGATATCCACAGCAACTGGCCGGCAATGGAAGCCGTGCTGGCGGATGCGGGTCGGCAAGGGGTGACGGCGTTCGCCTGTGTTGGCGACATTGTGGGCTACAACGCGCAGCCTCAGCACTGCCTCGAGAAGATCATGGAACTGGGTTGTCCGGCGGTGATAGGCAACCACGATTACTTCTGTTCATCGCCGGATCTGGTGTTCGACGATTTTCATCCGATGGCGGCTGAGGTGGTGCGGTGGACGCAGGCGCAACTGTCGGATGTGCAGTCCGGGTTTTTGCGGGACTTGCCGCATGTGAAGCGGGTGGCGGGGTTCACGCTGGTGCACAGCACGCTGGACATGCCGGAGAAGTGGGGCTACGTCTTCGATGCGTTGGAGGCGGACGCGAACTTCAACTACCAATCGACGGCGGTGTGTTTTCATGGTCACACGCATCTGCCGGTGGTGTTCAAGCGGCAGCGGGCGGTGGAGCGGACGCACTTCAGCAAGATGCGGCTGGAATTGGGCACGCGCTATTTCATCAATGTGGGCAGCGTGGGGCAGCCGCGCGACGGAGATCCGCGGGCGGCCTACGTGATTTACGATCTGGCGGAAAAGACGGTGGAATTGCGCCGGGTTGAGTACGCCATTGAGGCCGCGCAAGCGGCCATTCGCGATGCGGGGCTGCCGGAGCGGTTGGCGCGGCGGCTTGAATTTGGGAAGTGACGGGCGAAGAGCGGCTCACCCGGAGGGTTCGCCCTACCGGGATGCACCTCCTCTGAGGCCGGCTGAACCGAATCTCCCTTGCGCCCCGCGCCTTGATTCCTCGCCGAGACTGCGCTACCGTACGCGGATGCTTTACCCGAACGAGAGCGAGTATACGGCGCTGGCGGCGCGCTACGATGTGATCCCGGTCTACCAGGAGATTCTGGCCGATTTGGAGACCCCGGTGTCTGTGCTGCAGCGGTACGCGGACCGGCCCAACACGTTTCTGCTGGAATCGATGGAGGGTGGCGAGAAGTGGGGGCGCTACTCGTTTGTGGGGGTTGACCCCGAGGTGCTTTTCGAAGCGGATCACTCGCGTGGGCGGACGGGTGCGTTGGAGGCGCTGCGCGAGACGTACCGTGGGCTGCGGGTGGCGGAGATTCCGGGGCTGCCGCGCTTCTTTGGGGGCGTGGTTGGATTTGCGTCGTACGAGTCCATGTGCGAATTCGAGCGGATGCCGGTGCCGAAAGCGGCGGCGGCGGGGGTGCGGTCGCGCAGCCGGTTTCTGAAGGCGGACCAGTTGATCGTGTTCGACAACGTGCGCAACACGATGAAGGTGGTGGTGACGACGCGGCCGGGGGCGCAGGGATCGCCGGCGGCGAGTTATGCGGAGGCGGCGGCGAAGATTGCGGCGGTGGTGAAGACGCTGATGGCGCCGCACGTGCCACCGGAGACGGTGACGTATCCGCCGGTGACCTTCGAGTCGAACATGACGCCGGAGGGGTACCGCGAGATGGTGCGGCGGGCGAAGGAATACATCTACGCGGGAGACATCATCCAAGTGGTGTTGAGCCAGCGCTTTCGCGCGTCGTGCGAGGTGCCGCCGCTGGCGCTGTACCGGGCGCTGCGGCTGCTGAATCCGTCGCCATACACGTTTTTCATCAAGATCGGCGAGCAGGTGCTGGTGGGGTCGTCACCGGAAGTGATGGTGCGGTTGACGGGCAACCGGGTGGAGGTGCGGCCGATTGCGGGGACGCGGCCGCGCGGGGCGACGGAGCAGGCCGATCGGGCGCTGGCGGACGAGTTGCTGGCGGACGAGAAGGAGAAGGCCGAGCACGTGATGCTGGTGGATCTGGGGCGCAACGACGTGGGGCGGGTGAGCCAGGCGGGCAGCGTGCAGGTTTCGGAATATATGGTGATCGAGCGCTACAGCCACGTGATGCACCTGGTTTCGCATGTGCAAGGGGTGTTGCGCGAGGGCTGCGACGCGTTCGACGTGCTGCGCTCGACCTTTCCGGCAGGAACGCTGACGGGGGCGCCGAAGATCCGCGCGATGGAGATCATCCACGAGTTGGAGCCGGGTCCGCGAGGTGCGTACGGCGGCGCGGTGGGGTACATCAGCTACAATGGGAACATGGATCTGGCGATCACGATTCGCACGCTCGAGGTGGAGAGCGGGAGCGTGAGCATCCAGGCCGGCGCGGGGATCGTGTACGATTCGGATCCGGAGCGGGAGTACCAGGAGACGTGCCAGAAGGCCCGCGGGATGCAGCGCGCGGTGGCGATGGCGGCGCGCGGGCTGGCGATTGGTGAGGAAGGGAACCGCTGATGGACGCTGATGGACGCAGAGGGGATCGGGGCGTCGTGGCGCGGTTGCCGTCTGGCGACGATCCGCGTTCATCCGCGTGTATCTGCGGTGGAATGACCGGCTGGGGACTGCGATGATCGTGTTGATCGATAACTACGATTCGTTCACCTACAACCTCGTGCAGACGCTGGCGGGGCAGGGGGCGGAGCTGGAAGTTTACCGGAACGATGCGATCACCGTGGATGGGGTGATGGCGTTGAAGCCGGCCGGGGTGGTGATTTCGCCGGGCCCCTGCACGCCGCGGGAAGCGGGTATTTCCGTGGAGTTGGTGAAGCGGGTTTCGGGGCGGCTGCCGCTGCTGGGGGTCTGCCTGGGGCACCAGAGCATCGGCGAGGCGTTTGGCGCGACGGTGTCCAACGCGAAGCGCATCATGCACGGCAAGGTTTCGATGGTGACCCATGAGGATGGGGTGCTGTACCGGGGGATGAAGAATCCATTTGAGGCGGGGCGCTACCATTCGTTGGCGGTGTTGCGGGAGACGTTGCCGCCGGAGTTGATCGTGGATGCGGTGAGCGAAGACGGCGAGGTGATGGGGATGCACCACCGCGAGCATCTGACCTTTGGGGTGCAGTACCATCCGGAATCGGTGCTGACGCCGGCCGGCAAGCGGCTGTTGCGGAATTTCCTGCAGGTGGTGGAGTCGGCCGCGGGCAGCGGGCGGGTGGCGACGTGAGGGCCTTGCTGGAGAAGCTGGTGGCGCGGCGGGACCTGACGCAGGATGAAGCGAGCGGGGCCTTCGATGCGATCATGGCGGGCGAGGCTACGCCGGCGCAGATTGGGGCGCTGATCGCGATGCTGCGGATGAAGGGCGAATGCGTCGACGAGATTGCGGGCGGGGCGGCGTCGATGCGGCGGCACGCGGTCTTTATCGACACGGGTGGTCGGCGCGTGGTGGACACGTGCGGCACGGGGGGCGATGGCAGCGGCACGTTCAACGTGTCCACGACGGCGGCGCTGGTGGTGGCCGGGGCGGGCGTGCCGGTGGCGAAGCACGGCAACCGCGCGATCACCAGCAAGTGCGGGTCGGCGGATGTGCTGGCCGCGCTGGGGGTGAACATCGAGGCGGCGCCTGAGGTGGTGGAAGAGTGCGTGCGCGAGGCGGGGATCGGGTTCTTGTTTGCGCCGAAGCTGCATCCGGCCATGAAGCACGCGATGGGTCCGCGGCGCGAGCTTGGCATTCGTACGATCTTCAACATGCTGGGGCCGCTATCGAATCCGGCGGGCGCCAAAGGGCAGATCATCGGCGTCTTTGCGGCCGAGTTGACGGAAGTGTTTGCGGACGTGCTGCGGCGGTTGGGCAGCCGGCGGGCGTTTGTGGTGCACGGTCACGATGGCATGGATGAAATCACGGTGACGACGCGTACGCGGGTGAGCGAGTTGAAGGACGGCCGCGTGCGGACGTATGACTTCGATCCGGCGGAGTTGGTGGGCGACTATGCCGAGGCGGCGGCGATCGCGGGCGGCGACCCGGCGGCCAATGCGGCGATCACGCGGCGGGTGCTGGGCGGCGAACGCGGTCCCTGCCGGGACATCGTGTGCCTGAATGCGGGCGCGGCGATAGTGGCCGGCGAGAAGGCAGAGACGCTGGCGGACGGCTGGCGCCTGGCGCAGGAGTCGATCGACAGCGGACGGGCGCGGGTGGCGTTGGAGTCGCTGGTGCGGGTATCGGCGGCGTAGGATTGGGCCGCGACCGCCGCAACGCGAAGAACGGTGAAGTGAAGTCCGCAGGACGTATTGCTATGGGTAGGGCGAAGCCTCCGGCTGAGCCGTGCAATTGAGGTCGAACACGGCTCGGCAGGGACGCCTCGCCCTACCTGCGCGAAGTAGAAGCCATACGGGTGTGGCACTGCAGCAAGCCCCTCCGTAGATGAGAAGCGCCAGAAGAACCCGATGAACATACTTGATCAAATCATGTTGGAGCGGCGCGTGGACGTGGCGGCGGCGCGGGCGGCGGTGTCGGACGCGGAGCTGCGGCGGCTGGCGAGCACGCGGCGGCACCATAGCCTGGCGGCGGCGCTGCGGGCGGCGCTGGTGCGAGCGATCATTGCAGAGATGAAGAAGGCGAGCCCGTCGGCTGGGCTGCTGCGGCCGGACTATCGGCCGGTGGAGATTGCGGGTGTGTACGCGGCGGCGGGGGCGGCGGGCCTGTCGGTGCTGACGGAGCCGAGGCATTTCCTGGGCAGCGCGGAGCATCTGCGGGCGGTGCGTGCGGCGGTGGAGCTGCCGATCCTGCGCAAAGACTTCACGACGGATCCGTACCAGGTGCTGGAAGCGGCGGCCTGGGGGGCGGATGTGGTTTTACTGATCGTGGCGGCACTTGAGGTGGATGCGTTGCGCCGGTTGCATGCGACGGCAATGGAGTTGGGGCTGGAGGTGCTGGCGGAAGCGCACACGGCGGCGGAAGTGGAGTGCGCGTTGACGCTGGATGGGGCGATCGTGGGTGTGAACAGCCGCAACTTGAAGACGTTGAAGACGGATCTTGGGGTGGCGCGGGAGCTGGCGGCGTGCATTCCGCGCGGGCGCCTGTGCATCGCGGAGAGTGGGATGTCGCGGCGGGCTGAGATCGAGGCGCTGGCGGGTGTGGGCTACCAGGGATTCCTGATTGGGGAATCGCTGCTGGCGTCAACGGATCCGGGCGCGAAGTTGCGGGAATTGCGCGGGGCGTGAGCCGCGGGAGCGAACCGTTCAACCGGGCGCATGGCACTTCTGCCGGGCTTTGGCGCCGCCCCCGTAGCGCGGGGCTCCGTCCCGCGCCATCGGATGCACGCGACGGAGCCGCGTGCCACAGCGGCGCGTCCGCACGTGTCTCCGCGGGCAGGCAAGGCGCTTCTATCGGAACATGAACCGGACGGCGACCATTCTTCATTTCGCCGCGAAGAATTTCCCCACGGATGTCACGGATAGCACGGATTCATCCGCATAATCCGTGTCATCCGTGGTTACTCCGCATGGGTTACGGCTCAGCCGGAGGCTTCGCCCTACCAGTATCCGTTGCGGCAGCAGGGCGTGAAGTGAAGCAGCCCACGCGGCGGAGCGCACGGGGCACGTTGGCCGTCTGTCGAGAAACGCGGCTCGCCGGAGTCTCGCCCTCCATCGGAGCGGAAAGGTCCCGCCTATTGGAGGGCGAGTGTCTACGCGAGCCGCGACTGTCGGTTACAAACGAGATTTTCAACGGGCCGCCCGCGCGGCGGAGAGCACGGGGCACCGCGGACTACTATTCCAAGTCGATGATCAGGCGGGGGCCGTTGCCTTCGCCGTTGCTGGCCCAGAAGCGGACGTAGTCGGTGCTGCCGGGGGCGATGAGGGCCCAGCCGTAGTTCTGGAGGCTGCCTTCGTACCAGAGGCGCACGAGCTTGGTGACGTCGAACTCGGCGTCCATGCTTTCGGCGACGGACTGGTTATCCGAGCCGGGGCGGTGGGCATAGGCGAGGACGGGGGTTTCGTCGTGGCGCTCGGCGATATCGAAGACGGAGACATCGGCGGCGGTGGAGGGGGCCGGGGTGGGATTGAAGCTTGAGTTGGGCGGGGCGTTCCAGAGGCGCTGCTTGCCGTCGAACATGCGCAGGCTCCACTGGAGGCGGCTGTAGTCCCAATCTTCGAGGAGCGGGTAGGCGACGACTTCGATGGGCTTGGGGCCGCCGGCGTTGGTGGCTTCGAGGACGAGTTTGGCGCGCAGGATGTTGCGGCCCTCGCCGATGCGTTCCGTCAGGTTGTTGAAGCGGATGTAGGCGACGGCGTAGTTGTTGCTGCCTTCGATATCGCGGAAGACGTAGAGCTTGTCGGCGTGGCGACCGCGCTGGTCATCCTGGCTGCGGGTGAAGGTGTCCTGGAGCAGGGCATCATCGGATTCCGGGGTGGCGCCACCGTCGTCCGTGAGGGTGATGGTTTCGGCGGCCGTGACGGGGAACGACAGGGCGAGGGCCAAGGTGGCGGCGCCCAACAGACTCAGCAGTCGTGAATGCATCTTCATGTCGACCTCCTGGGGCGTGCCCCACGTGACTTCCAACCTGGCCAGCCCTGGCTGGCGATCAAGCCGGTGTTTCCAGCAGTTCCTTCAACCCGTCGCGAATGCCATAGCGTGCCACGAAACCGAGGGCCTCACGGGCACGAGCGACATCGGCCACGGAATGCCGGATATCGCCTGCACGTTCAGGTTTAACATGCACCTGAAAGGCCTTGCCCGTCAAGTTCCGCAAGACCTCGAGCAGGTCGAGGAGGGAGGTGCGTCGGCCGGTGGCGACATTGAAGACCTCGCCCTTGCCGACGCCTGGGGTGCTCATGGCGAGGAGGTTGGCGGCGACGACATCGCGGACGAAGACAAAATCGCGAGACTGCTGGCCATCGCCGAAGATGGTGGGGTCCTGGCCGGCGCGAATGACATCGCAGAATTTGGAGATGACGCCGGAGTACATGGATTTGGGGTCCTGGCGTGGGCCGTAGACATTGAAGTAGCGGAGGCTGACGGTTTCGAGGCCGTAGAGGGCGGCGAAGGTGGAGAGGTAGTACTCCTTCGTGATTTTGGCGAGGCCATAGGGGGAGGCGGGTTCGGGGCGCATGTCCTCGCGCTTGGGGAGGTCGGGGTTGTTGCCGTAGATGGCGGCGGAGCTGGCGACGAGCAGGCGTTTGACGCCGGCATCGCGAGCGGCGATGAGGACGTTGAGGGTTCCGGTGAGGTTGATTTCGTGGTTATCGCGAGGGCGTTCGACGGAATCGAAGACAGAGACGAGGGCGGCCTCGTGGAAGACGTAGCGAACGCCCTGCATGGCGGCGGCGAGGGCGGCGGGATCGCGGACATCGCCGCGCACGAATTCGAGCTTGTTGCGGAAGGGGGCGATGTTGCGTTCGTAACCGGAGGAGAGGTTATCGAAGATGCGGACGGAATCGCCGCGGGCGACGAGGGCCTCCGCGATGTGAGAGCCGATGAAGCCGCAGCCGCCGGTGATCAGGTACATGGTGACGGTCCTATTCTTTTCTGGGTGGCTGATTGACTAAAATGAACACCATACGTTGCGAGGCTCTCGAACACCTCTGATGCAGAGTGGAACCTGGATTCACCACGGAGACACGGAGGCACTGAGAAGACAGGGCACGGAGACTCGCGAATGGCGACCGGTCCCTCTGCGGGGCCGATTGCCATTCGCGAGTCTCCGCGTTTTCATTCTCCGTGTCTCCGTGGTGAGTCCTCGCGGAACCACAACGCATCATCGAACGGCTTAGGCGTTCCCTCCTCGCACGTGTTTCTGCACCAGCTTCTCCATGGTGTCGCGGTTCTGTTCGATGCTGCGGACGAGGGCGAACTGGGTGCGGGCGCGATCCAGGTTTTCGCCCTCGCGATGGGTGCGGAAGTAGACATCGCCCTGGAGGTAGTCCGTCAGGAAGCGGACGCCGATGGTGAAGGTGATGAGGATGCCGGAGAACGCGAGGAGTTCGAGTTCGCGTTTGGTAAGGGCGTCGCGTGCGGAGGAGAGGTAGCCGGCGACGAGCTGCTCGAAGTACTCGAGGTCGACGAAGACCTTGGAGAGGTCGCGCTCGTTTTCGGCGAAGTGGCCGATGGAGGTGCGCATTTCGTCGCCGAAGTCGTAGAGGCTGGAGCCGGGCATGATGGAGTCGAGGTCGATGACGGCGATGCCTTCGCCGGTGGCGTTATCGAGCATGACGTTGTTGATTTTGGTGTCGTTGTGGGTGACGCGCCAGGGGAGTGCGCCGGACTCGAGTTCGCGCGCGACGATGGCGGCGGCCTCGGTGCGGGCGCGGCAGAACGCGATTTCGGCGGCGCAGGCGGCGGCGCGGTTTTTGATGTCGGCGGCGATGGCCTGTTCGAGGGTTTGGAGGCGGCGCGGGGTGTGGTGGAAGAAGGGGATGATCTCGTGGAGGGGCGGGGCGGGAAGGTCGGCGAGCATGGTCTGGAAGCGGCCGAAGGCACGGGCAGCTTCGTAGGCCTGGCGGGGTTTGGTGAGGACATCGAAGGTGCGGGCGCCTTCGATGAAGACGTAGCAGCGCCAGCATTCGCCTTCGGCGGTGCGCAGGTAGGGGCGGCCGTCGCGGGTGGGGATGACGGTGAGGGTGCCGCGGGCGACATCGGCGCCGGGGATGGCCTTGAGTTTGCTGCGCACATGTTCGGTGACGCGGATGATGTTCTGCATCAGGGCGTCCACATCCTTGAAGATGGTGGTGTTGATGCGCTGGAAGAGGAAGCGGGCGGGCGCGCCGGCGCGATCGAAGGACGCGGTGTAGGTGTCGTTGATGTGGCCGGTGCCGTAGGGTGCGGACTCCACGAAGGTGCCGTCGATCTGAAAGCGGGCGGCAATGGCGTGCATGGTTTCCGGCGACACGGGTGAGCGGTTCATCGTTCAGAACTCCTACAGAATGGCCAGCGAGACTACCTGCCGCCGGACCAGTGCTTTCAAGAACTCGACGCCGCTGAGTTCAGCCTCGCGGCGGTTGAGGCGGTAGCGATCCGCCAAGAGCCCGATAATATCGCGTGTAGAACGCTTGCCGTCAATCTGGCTGAAGACGAAGCTGCCGATTTCGTCAAGTTTGACGCGGCGTTCGATGATGGGGGGCTGGAAGCGGGCGAGCCAGCCGTTGCTGCGACGGTGGCGGACGGTGAGGGTGAGGCGGCCGTCGGTGGGGCCGTCGATGGTGATGCCCGGGTTGAGGAGGGGGATGCCGTCGAGGGAGCGTTTGCGGCTGAGGGGCGAGGCGTGGCGCTGGTTGAAGCCGAACATAGGGATGGTGGGTGTAAGTGACTCGTGTGGTGAGCGATTAATTTGTTGATTTGTAAACATGGTCGGCGAGCCGCCGACCCTCCAGCTTTCCTGGAAGATCAGGATTCACCACCCGCTGCGCTGGAGACACGGAGGCACGGAGTTTCGAAGAGCGAGGTGAGTCTGTGTTTTGGGATACCCATATTGGCGACCGTACACTATATGGCCTGGCCATCGACGGCGCCGATGGTGATGTGCAGGTTGCGGCGTTCCTCGAGGCGATCGATGCGGCCGTCGCGGATCCAGAGGATGCGGTCGGAGACGTTCAGCATTTTCATGTCATGGGTGGCGGAGATAATGGTGACGTTGCGGCTTTCCTTGAGTTCGACGAGCAGGTCGATCATTTCGCGGCCGGTATCGGCGTCGAGGTTGGCGGTGGGTTCATCGGCGAGGATGATGGCGGGGTCGTTGGCGAACGCGCGGGCGACGGCGACGCGTTGTTGCTGGCCGCCGGACATTTCGTAGGGGCGGTGGAAGATGCGGGAGCCGAGGCCGACGCGGCGCAGGAGTTCGACGCCCTTGTCGCGGGCGTTGTCGGGCGTCATGCCGGCGAAGACCATGGGTAGGGTGACATTCTCGAGGGCGGTGAGGACGGGGAGGATGTTGTAGCTCTGGAAGATGTAGCCGATCTTGTGGCAGCGCATCCAGGCGAGTTCAAAGGAATCGAGTTGAGCGACGTCGATATCGTCGATGAAGACCATGCCGGAGGTGGGGGAATCGATGCCGCCGATCATGTTGAAGAGGGTGCTTTTGCCGGAGCCGGAGGGGCCCATGATGGAAAGGTATTCGCCGCGGCGGACGTCGAGGGTGACGCCATCGAGGGCGCGGGTGACGGTGTCGCCGCCGCCATAGTGGCGGGTGACGTCGATGGCGCGGATGACGATGTCGTCGTCAAGGGCGGCGGGCGACGGATTGGCGTGGGTGGGGGCGGTGGCAGGCATTGGCGGGAAGGTTAGCAGGGGGCGGAATTGGGAGTGAAGACAAAACGAGGTCAGCCCGAATGCGGCGCAGCCGCAACCGAAGAGGATTTGAACAGAAGGCAACAAAGGAAACGAAGGGGTTTGCGGCCGGCCGCAAGACCTCTGGCTTTGTTGCCTTTGCGGCCTTCTGTTCAAAATCTTACCAAGAATAGTAGTACGAGCCCCTCGTGCAACATGCGGGTAGGGATCGAAAGCGGCCAGGGGGTCGAATAGGAGCGGCCGACACGGAGGTCGGCCCTCCATGCGGGGGGGACGGACTTTGTGATGGCGCTGGGTCAGGGGTCGGTGCGCATGCGGATGAATTCGGTGGTGCGGGAGGATAGGGGGGGCTTCGGAGCGGACGCGGATGCGCGTGACGGTTCCAGTGGCGACTTCGTCGACGGGCAGCATGGGGACCATGGTGCCGGTGAGCAGGTTGGTGGAGGCTTCCATGACGATGGTGACATCGTGGGCGGCGAGGGGGCCACGTTCGTAGGTGGCGGTGGTGGTGATCGGTTGGTCACGCGCTTCCGACGGTGTTGGCGACGGCAAGAGCCTAACCATCATGATTAGCGAGGAGTTTTCACGTTCGCGCTTTGGATACAACACCTATACGCAAAAATAGAACGGACAGCCCGTGCGCGGAGCGCCCGGGCCACCGGACTGATCGACGTCAACGAGGAGGTTCAGTGAAACACGGCTGCGTGGGTGGCGGCGGGTTGGGTTGCCGGACGGTTGACGCGGTTTCGCGGGTGAGGCAAAGTGTGGGGATGAGCGTACGCAAGACGATGGTGGGCGGGATCGATCCGGCGGTGCTGGCCTTCACGGCCGGCAAGGATGTGGTATTGGACCTGGCGCTGGCCGAGGCGGACTGCATTGGGACGGCGGCGCATGTGACGATGCTCTCGCGGGTGGCGGGCGGAGGCATTTTGTCGGTGCGGGACCGCAACCGGGTGGTGAAGGAGTTGGTGGCGCTGATCGGGGAGTCGCGCGGCGGGACGTTCCGCATTGAGGCGGCGGATCAGGATGTGCACCTGGCGGTGGAGCGGATGCTGACGGCGCGCCTGGGGGATTTGGGCAAGCGCGTGCATACGGCGCGCAGCCGCAACGACCAGGTGGCGGTGGATTTGCGGCTCTTTGCGAAGGGGGCCCTGCTGGATTTGATGAGCGACACGCTGGGGTTGGCGGATGCGCTGCTAAAATTTGCGCGGCGGCATGTGCGCGTGCCGATGGTGGGCCGCACGCATCTGCAGCCGGCGATGCCGAGTTCGGTGGGCCTGTGGGCCTCGGCGCATGCGGAGAGCCTGCTGGATGATTTGATCGTGGTGCAGGCGGCGTACGAGGTGAACGACTGCTGTCCGCTGGGGTCGGCGGCGGGATATGGGGTGTCGCTGCCGATCGACCGCGCGCTGACGGCACGGTTGCTGGGGTTTGCGCGGCCGCATCACAACGTGCTCTACGCGAGCAATGGGCGCGGCAAGACGGAGTCGATCACGCTGGCGGCGCTGACGCAGATCATGACGACGCTGTCGCGGTTTGCGGAGGATCTGATTCTCTTCACGATGCCGGAGTTTGGGTATTTCACGCTGCCGGCGGAATACGGGACGGGCAGCAGCATCATGCCGCAGAAGAACAACCCGGACGTGATGGAGTTGATCCGGGCGCGGGCGAAGGTGGTGGCGTCGCAGGCGGCGGGGGTGACGGCGGTGGTGCAGGGGTTGCCCAGCGGCTACAACCGCGACCTGCAGGAGACAAAGGAGCCGTTTTTGGAGGGGCTGCGGACGACGGCGGCGAGCGTGCGCGTGCTGTTGCCGATGGTGCCGCAACTGCGGGTGAATCGCGACCGACTGGAGGCGGGCTTTACGCCGCCTGTGTATGCGACCGACCGCGCGCTGGAATTGGTGGCGGGCGGGATGCCGTTCCGCGATGCGTATGACTACGTCAAGGCGCACTTGGACGAACTGGGCATGCTGCGTCCGGCGGATTCGGTGGGGCAGAAGCGCCACTTGGGGGCAACGGGCGGGCTGCGGTTCGATCAGTATGCGGCGCGGGTGCGGGCCGGTCGCACGCGGGTGCGCGGCGAGCAGCGGCGGTTTCACAGCGCGATCTCGCGGTTGCTGGGGGTGGCGTATCCTGGGTTGGAGTAGGGTGGACCGGGGGCGGGTGTCAGGTGTCAGGTGTCAGGTGTCGGGTGTCGGGTGTCGGGCCCTGGTGTCTGGGCAAGAAGGGAGTGGCGCTGACTTAAGGGGTACTCCCGTCCTAATCCTAATCTTAATCCTAATCGTAATCTCCTCGGGTGGAATGGATAACGATTAGGATTAGGATCGGATTCGGCGCTTACGTTTTGAACCGCAGAATATCGAACAAGGATCGGCGAAATCAGAAGTCCGGAATTCGGATCAGGCCTTCTTCGGTTCTGCGGTTCTGTAGGGTGGCGGCCGTGAGTCCGCCGTAATTGCTCCCCACATCAGCGATGCGGCCGACACGGCTTGCCCGCCGGAGGCCCGGCGTAGGCGGGAGGTCGGCCCTCCAGTGGGAAACGTGCGCGTTCATTCGCGGTTTACCCGGCGTCCATAAGGGGTGCGCGGCGGCATGCAGATTCCGGAGAACATCCAGACCAAGTTGCGGGCGTTGCCGGACGCGCCGGGGTGCTACCTGTTTCGCGATCGGCGCGGGCGCATCATTTATGTGGGCAAAGCGGTGTCGCTGCGCAAGCGGGTGGCGTCGTACTTCCGGGATGCGTCACTGCGGCGCGGCACGCCGAAGTTGCGCGGGCTGGTGAAGAGCGTGGCGGACCTGGACATCGTGGTAGTGCGCAACGAGGCGGAGGCGCTGCTGACCGAGGGGCAGCTCATCAAGGATTACCGGCCCCGCTACAATGTGAGTTTTCGCGACGACAAGCGTTTCCTGATGCTGCGCATCGATCTGGCCGAGCCGTTCCCGGTGCTGAAGCTTTGTCGGATCAAGCGCGACGATGGCGCGTTCTACGGGGGGCCGTATGCATCCAGCGCGGGGGCGCGGGCGACGCTGGACTTTGTGGAGAAGACGTATGGGCTGCGCAAGTGTGCGCCGCGCGTGCCGGATGCGTCGACCTACAAGCACTGCCTGAACGACATCATCCGGTTTTGTTCGGCGCCTTGCGTGGGCAAGGTGACGCCGGAGGACTACCGGGCGCGGGTGGATGAGGCCTGCGCATTTCTGCGCGGCAAGCGGCCGGATGTGCTGCGTGCGCTGCGGGAATCGATGCTGGCGGCGGCGGCGAAGCAGGACTACGAGCGGGCGCGGGTGCTGCGGGATACGGTGCTGTCGCTGGAGGCGGTGGTGAAGCAGCATGCGGTGCCCGGGCGCGGTGCGCAGCGGCCGCGGGAGCAGGCGGAGGAGGGCATGCGCGAGTTGCAGGAGGCGCTGGCGCTGCCGACGGTGCCGCGCACGATCGAGTGCTTCGACATATCCAACATTGTGGGGACGCTGGCGGTGGCGAGCATGGTGTGCGCGATCGATGGGTTGCCGCAGCCGAATCGGTATCGGCGATTTCGCATCCGAACGGTGGAGGGCAGCGACGATCCGCGCATGATGCGCGAGGTGGTGCAGCGGCGCTACGCGCGGTTGAAGACTGAGGCGGCGCCGCTGCCGGATCTGGTGCTGGTGGATGGCGGGACCGCGCAGTTGCGCGCGGCGCGCGAGGCGCTGGCGGAGCTCGGGCTGGCGTCGTTGCCCTCGGCGGGGCTGGCAAAGCGGTTGGAGGAGCTGCACCTCGACGATGGGCAGCCGCCCTTGCTGCTGGCGCGCGACTCGGCGGCGCTGCGGATGCTGCAGCGCCTGCGCGACGAAGCGCACCGGTTTGCGCTGACGTATCACCGCACGCTGCGCAACCGGTTGATGAGGGAGTCGGTGCTCGACGAGATCGAGGGCATTGGTCCAAACCGGCGGCGTGTGCTGCTGCGCACGTTCGGGTCCATACGCCGGATGCGCAGCGCGGACGAGGCGGCGATTGCGGCGGTGCCGGGGATTGGGCCGGCGCTGGCGAAGACGATTCTGGAGCGGCTGCGGCGGGATGGGCGAACGGAACACCCACAAGAAGATTGAGCTTGCCGCGAGGGAGCGCTTGCCCGCGCGCGGAGCGCCCGGGCCACCACGTGGTTGTGCTTCCCAAATCCGCACGAGAAAGCATCTCCGATCAGGTCCATCACTATTCTAAGAGCGGCTCACCCGGAGGGTTCGCCCTACCCAGAGCTTGTCCTTTCGAACAGGTAGGGGAACCGTCCCGGTGAGCCGCACCGAATTGCAGATGTTCCCAGCGCCCGGGCCGCCTGTTGGTCGCGCTTTGCGTGGTGATCGCTTTGCATTAAACTACCTCCATGAGATGGGGGGTGGCGTGAAGGGTGTGGCTCGGATGGTGTTGGGTGCGCTGGCGCTGGCTGGCGGGCTTGGGTGGGTGCATGCCGATCCGGTGTGGGTGCCGGTGGGGAGTGCAACCCCGGAGCCGCCGCGGGTGCGCCTGGTGGCGGACCAGCCTAACGAGTGCGTGGTCCGCCTGGATCTTTCCGGGTACTGGCGCGACGAGGGGGCGGCGGGCACACGCTTCATACTGCCGGGGCATGCACCGACGCTGGAGGCGGGCCAACCGCTGGTGCCCGTGGTGGTGGTGCACCTGCGCATTGCGGATGAGGGGGCGCCCGTGGTTGAGGTGCTGGAGGGCGCGGGGTTGGAGGAGGCGGTGCCGTCGTGCGCGCGGGCTGTGTTGACGCGACGGTCGTCGAATGGGGCGGTGGCCGTGTCCGCGCCGGCCGCCGTGACGGAGGGATGGTCGCCGGTGCGCGAGGCGGAGGGCGGGCCGCCGTTCCTGCTGCGTGACCGGCGCGGGATCGCGCTGCGGCTGCATCCTTTTCAATACGATGCCGCGCGTGGGGTCATGCGGATCACGACGGGCCTGGTGGTGCGGGTGCGCACCGGCGGAGTGGGGGGCGTGAATGCGCGGGGGGCGAGCCCGGCAGTGGGTGCGGCGTCCGCCGAGTTCGAGGCGCTCTACCAGCGGCTGTTCCTGAATCCTCGCGAGCGCGCCACGCAGTACACGCACGTGCCGGAGTCGGGACGGTTGCTGATCATTGCCGCCGATGCCTTGCTGGACGCGGCGCGGCCGCTGGCGCGATGGAAGCGACAGAAGGGGATTCCAACCGACCTGGTGGCAGCATCGACCGTGGGAAACACCTATGCATCGATGCTTACGTATATTCGGGCGGCGTACACGAACACGGGCATCACGCACGTGCAACTGGTGGGCGATGCCGACCAGTTGGCGTATCCGCCGGGGACCAAAGGGATCATGGACAACGCGGTGACGACGGCGGATCCGCGGTACGGGCTGCTGGCAGGGAGCGACTATTATCCGGAGGTCGTGGTTGCACGGTTTGCGGGGAGGACGGTGGCGGAGATCTCCAACATGGTGAGCCGGTCGGTTCAGTATGAGCGTTGGGCGACGACGAATGACACATGGCGAGGGCGCGGCTGTGGCGTGGGGGCGTCGTCCGATCTTGGGGCGGATGGGCTGTATGACTACCAGCGCATCGAGGCGATCCGGTCGGTGCTGACCAACTACACGTACACGCTGGTGGACTCGATCTACGATCCGGGCGCGAATTTGGCGACGTTGACGAACGCGCTGAACGCGGGGCGGGGGCTGTTCAACTACCAGGGGCACGGGAACCGGTTCGTGCTTACCACTCCGAGTGTACCGAGGACGTTCCAGACTGGGGACGTGTTGGGGCTGGCGAATGTCGGAATGCTCCCGGCTGTGAATATCGTGGGTTGCCGAAGCGGCATGTTTTTGTCGACGGACGACTGCATGGCGGATGCGTGGATGAAGGCCGGCAGTGCGTCGGCCCCGCGCGGCGCGATCGCGGTATTTGCGTCGGCCCACGATCAGTATCTGGAGCCGCCGACGTATTCGCAACGGGCGAGCATCGAGCTGCTGGCAGCGGAAGCGTTTCATTCGGTGGGGGCCCTCTGGTTCAACGGGATGATGTTTGGGGTGAGTGTGTTTCCCCACACGAATCCCGACGCGCCGGGGACGGTGGGGGAGGAGTTATATGAGCAGAGCCATATTTTTGGGGATGGGACGCTGGTGATGGGGACGGATACGCCGGCGCCGATGGCGGTGAATCATCGGGGGGCGCGGTATGCGGACGAGGGGTTTTATGCGGTGCGGGCGGTTGGGGTTCCGGGGGCGCTATGTGCGCTGTATGATGGGGCGGCGGATGTGCTGGTGGGGGCGGCGTATGCGGACGGGGCGGGTGACGCCGAGATTCCCATCACGACGAACTCCCAAGCCGAGCTCACCTTGACGGTGACGGCATTCAACCGGGTGACGGTAGTGGTTCCGGTGGCCTACCTGGATGCGCGTCAGCCGGGCGGGGCGCTGCTGCGCGTGTGGTAGGGATTCGACCTGCTTGCGGCGGGTGCAGTGCTGGGCTAGACTCGACTCATGACGGATGCAACTACGACGGCGGCGCCGCGCCTATTGATTGTGCGCCTGAGTTCATTGGGCGACGTGTTGCACAGCCTGCCGGCGGCGCACAATCTGCGTGTGGCGACTGGCGCGGTGATGGATTGGGTGGTGCAGTCGGAGTACGCGGAGCTCGTGCGCTGCTTCGAGGGCGTCGATCGGGTCATCACCACCTCGCGGCGTGCGTTTGTGCGGAATTTGCCGGCGCTGTGGCGCGAGTTGCGCGCGGTTCGCTACGATTGGGTTTTCGATCTGCAGGGTTTGCTGAAGAGCGCGATGGTGGCGGGGATGGCGCGTGGCCCCCGGCGGATCGGCCCCTCCTACCACCGCGAGGGGTCGCGGTTTCTTTATCACCGCGTGGCCGGCGCGCCCGATCGTTCGCGGCATGCGGTGGAGCAGGCCTTGGATGCGGTGCGCTTCATGGGGTTTGATGTGCTGCCGCCACGGTTTCCTGTGCGATTTCCGACGGCAACGCTGGCCGGAGCGGGCGGCAAGCGGGTGGCGTTGCTACCGGTGTCGCGATGGGAGTCGAAGAACTGGCCGCTGGCGCATTTTGCGGCGCTGGCGCACATGCTGCTGGAGGATCCCGGGGTCAGCCTGGATCTGCTGGGCAGCGCCGCGGATCGCGCGGTGTGCGAGCAGTTGGCGAGCGGACTGCCGACCGAGCGGGTGCGCAACCTGGCCGGAACGTTGTCGCTGGTGGAATTGGGGAGCCGCCTGCAAGCGCTCGACCTGCTGATCGCCAACGATTCCGGTCCGGTGCATCTGGCGGCGGCGGTGGGGACGCGGACGCTGGTGCTGTTTGGGCCGACGGATCCGGCGCGAACGGGTCCGTATGGGGAGGGGCACCGCGTCTTGAGCGCGCCAGCACCTTGTGCGCCGTGCTATCGTCGGCGCTGCCATGTGCATGGCCATGCGTGCCTGGATTCGATTTTGCCCGACCAGGTGGCGGGTGTGGCGCGCAGCATGCTGAGTGCGCGCAAGCGGGCGGGTGCGAGCGGGAATTTGAAACGTTGATAAAGAATGGGACGAGGCGGGGATGGCCCGCCGGGAAAGGGAGCAGCAACATGCAGACACAGACAAGCCGGTGGCTGAGCGTGGCCCTGGTGCTGGCGGCGGTGGTGCCGGCGGCGGATGCGCGCATCAAGTTGGTGGCCCTGCCGGACCGCGGGCCGACGGTGATCCGTCTGGACAATCCGGCGGGTACGCTGATCGAGGAGGAGCGGGTCCTGACGCTGCAAAAGGGTGTCAACCAGGTGGATTTTTCGTGGAACGGGGTGAGCCTGGATGTGGATTCGATCCGGTTGACGATGCTGTCGCACCCGGAGCAGGTGACGCTGTTGAACGTGAGTTTTCCGCCGAACGAGGCGGCGCTGGTATGGGAGATTGCGAGCCAGGAGGCGTGGGAGGAGCGGGCGCGCATCAGCTACGTGCTGCACCATGTGGACCGACTGGTGACGTATCGGGCGGTGGCGAACAAGGAGGAGACGAAGGCGGACCTGCAGAGCCACGTGATCCTGCGCAACTTTTCGGGCGAAGATTTTGCATCGGCGCGGGTGTTGCTGGATTACGGCGAAGCGTTTGAGAGTGGGATTGCGCATGAGGAGACGAAGCAGTTGTTGTTCTTCCGCGCGGCGGGGGTGCCGGTGGAGAAAATGTGGACGTGGGATTCGGGGAAGCAGCCCTGGGATCCCGAGCGCGTGAGCGGCAACGTGGGGATTCCGGTGCATTACCAGGTGAAGAATGTAAAGGAATCGGGGCTGGGGGCGGAAGCGCTCTGGGGCGGCAAGGTGCGCGTCTATCAGGCCGACGGCCGCGAGGGGACGATCGTGCTGGGCGAAGACACGCTGGAGCTGGTGCCGGTGGGGGAGAAGGCCGAGATCTACATTGGTGACAGCCGCGACCTGGTGGTGACGCAGCGCAAGATGCGCGAGAACCGGATCAATCTTCGGCGGAACAACAACAACCAGGTGGTGCTCTACGATACCGACGAGGAGATCACGGCGAAGCTGGAGAACTTCAAAGATCAGCCGGCGACGTTGACGGTGATCCAGCACATTCCGGGGGAGTGGCGCATGCTGAAGTGCTCGCACGAATACGAGCGCGAGGATGCATCGACCCTGAAGTTCAAGGTGGTGCTGCCGCCGCGCGGAAGCGAAACGTTGGCGATGCAATACAACCGCCTGAATCTGCGCTGATGGCGCCTTGGAGAATTCTCACATGAAGATGCGATACGGGATGATGGTGACGGTGGCGCTGCTGGCGGGTCCGGCTCTGGGCAAGGTGGATCTGGTGACGTTGCCGACGCGGGACACGGTGCAGCTCACGATCTACAACTCGGCGGACATGACGCTGGTGCGGGAGAGTCGGGCGCTGACGCTGCGCGAAGGTGCGAACCGGCTGCAGTTTTCGTGGGCGAACACGTTGATCGATCCGACGAGTCTGGATCTGCTGCCGAAGGCGAATGCGGATGCGCTGGAGATTGCGGATCTGAGCTACCCGCCGCGCGTGCAGAATCTGGGCGTGTGGACGATCGGGAGCAAGGTGAGCGGCAAGGTGCCTGTGGAGATCTCGTACCTGACGAGCGGGCTGAGCTGGCGGGCGTTCTATCTGGGGACGCTGACGCCGGACGAGAAGACGATGACGCTCGAGGGGTATGTGGTGGTCCAGAACAACAGCGGTGAGGACTACGAGAATGCCCAGACGCGATTGATCGTGGGGCAGGTGCACATGATCGACGAGATCGCGGAGCTGGCGCGGCGGCAATATCCGTACGGGTCGCCGGTGGGGGAATTCGACAAAGAGGATCGCGTGCCGATGCCGGCGTCGGCACCGCCGATGCGGATGATGAAGATGGCGATGGCCGAAGCCAGCGGCGCGGCGATGGACATGGCCTTTGCCGCACCCAAGGAGATCGTGAAGGAAGGGCTGAGCGAGTACTTCCTGTACACGATTGAGGGGACCGAGACGATCCGGACGGGCTGGTCGAAGCGGTTGCCGAGCCTGACGGCGGAGGAAGTACCCGTGGTGAATCTCTACAAGTTCGAGGAGGAGCGCTACGGGCTGAGCGTGATGCGCTTCCTGAGCTTCAAGAACGATGAAGAGCACAAGCTGGGCACGACACCGATTCCGGGTGGGACGTTGAAGGTGTTCCGCACGGCGGACGCCGAGGGGCATGTGAGCTATGCGGGGCAGTCGTCGTTTAAATATGTGCCGGTGGATGAGGATGTGGAACTGGAACTGGGGAGCGTTGAGAACATCCTGGTGGAGCCGAAGCTGATGAACACGCGCAGCGAGGGCTTCCTATTTGACCGTGACGGAAATATCGAGGGATGGATTGAGGTTCAGGACTTCAAGATGGAAGTGAAGAACACGCGCAATCTGCCGGTGCGGGTGGAGGTGCGGCGCAACTTCCCGACGCCGCACTGGGATCTGAAGCCGGACGGGGATCACGGCCAGTACGAGAAGGTGGATCTGGATACGGTGAAATTCACGGTGGATCTGCCGGCGCGGTCCGAGAAGATTTTCACCTACGAGTTGAAGACGCGGTATGGACGGCGGGCGGATTAGGACGGTCGTCCGAGACCTATGGCGCAGATGCGTCAGTTCTTTGTCGGGATCTTTGTCGCGAGCTTGGTCGACAAAGTTCCCGACAAAGCTCGCGACAAAGCTTGGATGGCGGGCGACAGCCCGCCTTAGGTGAGGTGAGGGCGATATGAAGATTCTGAGAATGGCCATTGTGGTGGGGGTGCTGGCGTGTGCGATGCCGGCACTGGCGGGTGACGGCAAGGCGGACGCGCGCTTCCGGGCGTGCGAGCAAGACGATCATCTGGTGTGGGTCGACACGAGCACGGGGCAGGTGTGGTGGGCCAATCCGGCGACCGGGGCGTGGTCGTACGTGGGGAAGCCGGAGGGGGCGGTCAGCGGTGCGTGGGGGACCTACCTGCCGAAGGAAGGCGACGACGATAAGGGGCTCTTCATTCTGAATGTGGTTACGGGCGAGGGGTGGTGGACGGACGGGAAGGTGTGGAAGGCGCTGGGGGTGCCGATGGAGGGGGAGGCGGGGGAGAAAGAGCCGTGAGGGGGGGAGGTGGGGAACATCGATCATCCAACATCGAACGCCGAACATCGAACATCGAACATCGAACAT
>CAZWQJ010000041.1:0-27804 GCA_964635825.1 uncultured Victivallales bacterium
GGGGAAACCGCTGATGGGCGCTGATGGGCGCTGATGGACGCGGATGGGTACGGATGGAATGAATGATGAGACGAAGCGTCCTCGTCCTCAGTGAGCGCAGCGAACGGTCCTCGTCCTTGGAATCGACGAGGATGGGATCGAGGACGAGGACGAGGACGATGGGGGACTCGGACGTCGAGGTTCATTCAAGAAGAACCAGCCCAATCTTGCCGAACCAGGTTGAGCGGGTTGCGATTCGCGGTGAATGGAGGGGTGAATATGGATGCGACGAGTCTGGGGGCGATGCTGGATCGGGAGTTGCGGGTGGCGGCGTTTGTGGACGATTCGCACAATGGGTTGCAGGTGGGGAGCCGCGGGCCGGTGACACGGATCGCCTGCGGGGTGGACGCGTCGATGGCGTTTTTTGAAGAGGCCGCGGCGCGCGGGGCGAATTTTCTGATCTGCCATCATGGGCTGAGTTGGCGTGACTCGCTGAGACGGTTGACGGGGCTGAATTATCAGCGGGTCGAGTTTCTGATGCGGCGCGGGATGGCGCTGTATGCCTGCCACCTGCCGCTGGACGCGCACCCGCGCCTGGGGAACAACGCGCAGCTCGCGAAGCTGCTGGGGCTGACGGGGGTGCGTCCATTCGGGGTGTATCACGGGCAGACGATCGGGTGCATGGGGAGCTTGCCGGCGATGGGGTATGCGGAATTTCTGAAGCGGGTGCGGGAGCGGGTGGGGCCGAATGTGCGCAGCATGGACTTTGGGCCCGCGCGGGTGCGGCGCGTGGCGGTGGTCTCCGGCGGAGCGGCAGAGATGGTGGAAGAGGCCGCAGCGGCGGGGGCGGATGTGTTTCTGAGCGGAGAGCCAAAACTGCTGGCATACAGCCTGGCGCAGGAACTGGGAATCCATGCGGTCTTTGCGGGTCATTATGACACGGAAATTGTCGGGGTGCGTGCGGTTGGCGCGCTGCTGAAGCGCCGGCTGCGGGTGCCGGTGGATGTGGTGCGGCACGATGTTCCGTTTTGAGGGTGGGGGGGTGCGGGCGTGCCCGCCCGCGGAGCGGCCGGGGCACCCTGGGACGCCTTGAAGCGGTGAAGGAGTCAACGGACGGCACGGAGGCCGTCCCTCCAGCGTCTTTGCATGGAGGGCGGGCGGTGTTGTCCCGTGCGTGCAAAGCGGGCGGGGGTGGCGTAGAATTCCGGGATGAGCATCAAGGACAGGGAGCGGGAGGCGCGGGGGTTCCCCTGGGTCAGCATCGCCGTGATGGTGCTGGTGGTGGGGGCGGTGCTGTACTGGGTGGGGTCGCCGGCGGGGGAGCATCCCGCGGCGGTTGCCCAGCCAGTCGTGGCCCCGGCGGTGAACGTTGCGCGCGAACCGGTGCGGGTACCGCGTGTGGCGCCGCCGGTGGTGGCGGTGCCGGTGGTGGCGGGTGCGGAGGCGTCGGATGCGGCGGGGCCCGCGAAGGTCGTGCGCCGCGCGGGGCCGATACCGGATGAGTATGTGTACCGCTTCTTCAATCGCGCAGACCGCGATGCGTTTATGCGCGAGGTGCGCGACCACGGGGGCGAGGTGTTGGGGGAGCTGCCGATCGGGAACGCGGTGCGGGTGCGTGTGCCGCCGGGGGCGGACCGGAAGGGGCTGCTGCGAGAGGCGCCGACGCCGGTGGGCGAGGAGCGCAACTATTACGTGGAGCCGCCGGAGGATCCGTTGCTGGTGAAGCGGGGACCGGAGGCGGGCTACGAGGCGATGCTGGCCGGGGTGCTGGACTGGCTGGGCGTGGACACGCGTGATGCAGATCGGGGCTACGGCGTGACGGTGGCGGTGCTGGATACGGCGGTGGGCCGGCACCCGTCGCTACAGGAAGGGCGCGTGCTGCGGGTGGGGGGCGGCGGCATCCAGAACGATGGCACGCTGGCGTCGCACGGGACGGCGGTGGCGTCGCTGGTGGCGGGCCATGGCAATGGGGTGAGCGGCATCGCGCCGGGGGCGCGCATCGTCAGCATTCCGGTGATGGACGGGAGCGGCAAGGGGGACACGTTCACCCTGGCGCAGGGGATCCTGCAGGCGGTGCAGTTGCATGCGAACATCATCAATTTGAGTCTGGGGGCGACTGGGGACAGCGGCGTGTTGCGCGATGCGATTCAGCAGGCGGTGGATAGCGAGGCGGTGGTGGTGGCGGCGGTTGGCAACGATGGGGTGAATGCGGTGGCGTATCCCGCACGCTACCCGGGGGTGCTGGCCGTGGGGGCGGTGGACGCGCGCGGGCGGCACTTGTTCTTTTCGAATCGTGGCGCGGCGGTGGATCTGATGGCCCCGGGGTATGCGGTGAGTGCGGCGTGGAACCAGGATGATGTGGTGGCGTTCAGCGGCACGTCGGCGGCCACGCCCGTGGTCAGCGGGGCCCTGGCGATCCTGCTCTGGTCCGATCGGCGCCTGAAGCCGGCGGAGGCGGTCGAGCGGCTGCTGGCGTCGGCGGACGATGCGGGTGCGCCGGGGCACGACGACGAGTTTGGCGCGGGGCTGGTGAATATGCGTCGCGCGCGCGAGCTTGGGGAGTCGGGGATTGTGGATATGGTGGCGCTGGAGCCGGCCGTGGGGCCGCCAGCGACGCCGGAGGCGGGAGGCACCACGGTGTATGTGGGGGCGCAGAACCGCGGGACGGTGGAGTTGCGCGAGGTGGTGCTGCGGGCGGTGGCGGATGGGGTGCCGCAGGAGCAGGTTTTTCGGCTGGTGGCGCCGGGGCAGACGATCCACTTTGAGTATGATCTGTTGCCGGTGGGGACGGAGCCGCGCTCGGCGACGCTGGAGTATGAGGCGGTGGTGTCGGGGCGCAGCGATCGTACGCCGGCGGACAATGGGCGGCGGGTGGTGCTGACGGTGAGCCCGAAGGCGGGTGGCGGAACGTGAGGGGGCGCGGCGGGTGCGGAGTGGTGGCGCGCATTGAAGCATGAAGAGGGTCGGCGAGCCGCCGACCCTCCAGGGGAATCGCCTGCATTCGTCATCTGGCGACGGCGGCCGGGACGGAGCCCGGCCCTCCATGTTGGTAACTGAACCGCAGAATCACGAACAAGGAACCGCAGAACCGAAGAAGTCCGGATTCGAATTCATCGCATGCCTGAAGCGCGGCCGGGGCGGAGCCCGGCCCTCCAGGGGGGACATGACGGGGGGCGGTCGGTTGGCCATTCGCTCGGCACAGCCTCGCGCTCCAAGGGGGGCATGTGGAGCGCGAGGCTGCGCCGAGCGACGCGGGCTCGGCGCGTCGTGCTAACTCAGGCGGCGTCGGCGGTCATGGAGGCGTACTTGGCGGGGACGCGCAGGCGGCGGCTCTTCTGGTAGCGCCAGCGGCGGTGGGCCCAGAGGTATTGCTCGGGGTACTGGCGAATGGCATCCTCGAGCATGCGGGTGATGCCTTCCATGACGGTGAGAATGCCGTCCTCGCCCTGGCCGGATTCGCCGCGGCGGAAGACATGGGGGCAGACGAGTTTGTAGCGGAGGGGGCCGAGGCGGGTGCAGTAGGCGAAGCAGAGTGGCACGCCGGAGCGCAGGTGCAGGATGGCGGCGGAGGTATTGGTGGCGGCTGGGCGTCCGAGGAAAGGGATGAGCATGCCGCGGTAGCGGGCGTGCTGGTCGATGAGCATGGCGAGCAGTTGGCCGCCACGCAGCACGCCGAGGAGGGCGGAGCCCTTGGCGTCTTCGCGCAGGATGGTGCGGAAGGCGTGGCCGGTTTTGCGGCCCTGGACGATGCCGTTCGAATAGGGGTTGTTCATGCGGCGCGCGACGGCGGCCAGGGGTTTAAACTGCGACATGACCTGGCCGGCGACTTCCCAGTTGCCGAAGTGGGCGGTGGCGACGATCAGGCTTTGATCGGGAATGCGGGCGAGATCCATGAGGTCGCCGGCTTCGCTGACATCGACAAACTCGGCCCAGTTGTCGGCGGTGATGCGGGTTTCGGCGACGATGGACTCGACCATGAGGATGGCGAAGTGGCGGAAGGAAGCGCGGGCGAGGCGGGAGGCGGAGGCGGCGTCGGGGGCGATGCCGGCCTTGCGGATGTTGTCGATGGCGGTGGCGCGGCGGCGCGGCATGCAGACGAAGGACAAGTCGGCGAGGGCGCTGGCGAAGGCGATGCTGGCGTTGAGGGGGATGGCCCGGACGAGGGCGTGGCCAGCGCGAAGCCCGAGGTACTCGAGGGCGTAGCGCAAGCGTTTGCCCATGCTCAAGGGGGCTGGGGCCCGTACGGTGGTTTCCGGGGTGGCGTCGTCTGCGGCTGAGGGGGCGTCCGTGTTCACGTCGCGAGAATTCGGCGGCTTTCGTCGAGGAAGATGCCCTTGAGGTTCATGCGGAGCGACTCCGGGTTGGTCGCGTGCATGAGGCCTTCTTCCTCCGTGATGAAGCCATCCTGGATGAGGCTGTACAAAGACTGGTCGAAGGTTTGCATGCCTTCCTCGCGGCCGGTTTCGATGGCGGCCGAGAGAATATCCAGTTGGTTCTTTTCCAGCAGTTTGTGGACGGTCGGGGTGTTGATGAGGATTTCGACGGCGGGGATGGCATGGCCATTCTGGTCGCGCAGCAGGCGTTGGCAGACGATGGAGACGAGGTTGGAGGCGATGGCCTGGCGCACCTGGGTCTGTTCATCCGAGGGGAAGGCATCCAGCATGCGGGGGATGGCCATGGGCGCGGTGGCGGAGTGGAGGGTGGACATGACGAGGTGTCCGGTTTCGGCGGCCATGAGGGCGGTGCGGATGCTGGTGCGGTCGCGCATTTCGCCGATGAGGATGACTTCGGGGTCCTGGCGCATGAGGTACTTGAGGGCATTCTGGAAGTTGAGGGTATCGAGGCCGACCTCGCGCTGGCTGATGACGGAGCGGTCGTCATCGAAGACATACTCGATGGGGTCTTCGACGGTGATGATGCGGCGGCGCTGGGTGCGGTTGATCTGGCCGATGATGGCGGCGAGGGTGGTGGACTTGCCGCAGCCGGTGGTGCCGGTGAGGAGGATGATGCCGCGCATGGCCTGGGCGAGGTTCTTGATGGCGGAGGGCAGGCGCAGTTCTTCCACGGTGGGAATGTTCATCTTCACGTAGCGCAAGGCGAGCGAGGGCATGCCCTGGGAGAGGTAGATATTGGCGCGGAAGCGGCCGACGCCGTCCTCGAAGTGCGAGAAATCGACTTCGTGTTCATTTTCAAACTGGCGGGCCAGGTAGTCGGGGATGAGTTCGTGGACCATGGCGATGGCGGCCTCGGCGGTGACGGCTTCGAAGCCGCTTTCCTGGAGGTGGCCGCTGATGCGGAAGAAGGGCACCTGCCCGGGTTTGACGTGGATATCGGAAGCACGGGACTCCACGGCCTTGGCCAGCAACTCGCGCAAGCTCGACATGATTGATGCTCCTTGGCCCGGACAGCAGGCGGGAACCATGATGATTTGGAACCGCAGAATTATACTGGACGGCTTCTCCCCACAGACTGGGCACGATACTACCGAAGTCGGCGGATCATGGCGATACCGGAAACGAAGAAGACGATGTTGGACAGCCAGGCGCCGAGCCAGGGGGGGAGGGCGCCGGACTTGCCGAGGACGAGGCCAACCTGGGTGAGGGCGTAGAAGGCGAAGAAGAAGCCGACGGCGAGGAAGATGCTGGTGAGGGGGCTTTGGCGGCCGGACTTGGCGCCGGCGGGGATGGCGAAGAGGGTGGCGATGAGGCAGGCCCAGGGCATGGCGAGGCGGCTGTGGATGTCGAAGCGCTTCTGGCGGGAGGCGTTGCGGGAGATGTCGGGGTGGTCATGGAGGTAGCGGACCATGTCCCAGGTATTGAGGAAGAGCCAATCGCGGATGGCGCGGACGAAGACATCGGGGGACTCGGTGAGTTCGGGCATTTCGCGGACGGCGTGGGGGCCGGCGGCGGCGGCGACGGGTTCGCCGGCGGGGTTGTCTTCGGCGTCGTAGTTCTGGATGCGCGGGTCGTAGAACCACCAGGTGCCATCGAGCCACTCGGCGCGGGTGGCGTGGATATCGCGCACGCGGGAGCCGTTGGGGCGTTCCTGGGTGACTTTGACGCCATTGAGGACGCCGGGCCGATCGGGGACGAACTGCTCGACGAGCCAGAGGCGGTGCGAGCGGGTATCGTAGTGGGTGAGTTGCTCGACGACTTCCTGGTCGGCGATTTTGAAGCGGGCGCGGCGGTATTCCTTGGTCCAGACGAAGGCCTGAACGCCGACGGTTTCCTTGATGGCGGCGAGGGCGATGGTGGCGGCGAGGGCGGTGCAGAGGCAGGGGGTGATGATGCGGTGGAATCCGATGCCGCTGGCCTGGATGGCCATCAGTTCATTGCTGCGGGTGAGGTGCCAGAGGGCGTAGAGGGTGCCCAGCATGAGGGAGGCGGGAAGCAGGTATTCGAGCGAGGGGAGGATGAGGGCCCCATAGTAGAGGGCGATCATGGCGGGAGGTGTCTTGGCGTCGAGGAAGCGGGCGAGTTCATTGAAGAGGTCCCAGACGACAAAGAGGGCCGAGAACGTGAAGAGGCAGTAGCCCACCGGGACCAGCAGCGTTCTCAGGATGTAGCGATCCAGGATTTTCATGGGCATGGCGCGCGCAATCCGGGTGCGCCGCTGCTTGTGGGTACGGGGAGCATGGCGGCAAGTCAAGCGCAAGTGCATGGGGGCGGGCGGAATTGGGGGCCTGGCACTTCTTCGAAAGAAGAGGAATTCGAGGACGAGGACGAGAGCAAGACGAGGCGACGGTGCTGTTAGACCGTTCAGTGGCGACATCTGACGCAATTGCGTCAGATCTTTGTCGTGAGCCTTGTCGACAAAGTTACCGACAAAGCTTGCGACAAAGATTGGGTTGCGGGCGAGAGCCCGCGTCGTTAGGCGAGGATTTGGGCGGTGTTGACGGGGGGCGCGCGGATGGGGTATGGTGCTGGCTCCATTTCTCCGGCGGGCATGTGACCCGGTCGAGATGCAAACAGCGCGCAGCGCAGAGGAGCGTGTCATGTCAGTCAAAGTTGGTATCAATGGGTTTGGTCGGATTGGGCGGTTGGTTTTCCGGGCTGCCTGCAACAACCCGAAGGTGCAGATTGTCGGCATCAACGATCCGTTCATCGATCCCGAATACATGGCGTACATGCTCAAGTACGACACGGTGCACGGCCGCTTCAAGGGGTCCGTGAGCTTCACGGCGAACGCGATTGTGGTGAATGGCCAGACGATTGCGGTGTGCGGCGAGAAGGATCCGGCGACGATTCCGTGGGCGTCGTGCGGGGCGGAGTATGTGGTGGAGTCGACGGGCGTGTTCACCGAGATCGACAAGGCCTCGGCGCACCTGAAGGCGGGCGCGAAGAAGGTCATCATTTCGGCGCCGTCGAAAGATGCCCCGATGTTCGTGATGGGCGTGAACCACTTGAAGTACACGAAGGATCTGGCGATCGTGTCGAACGCCTCGTGCACGACGAACTGCCTGGCGCCGCTGGCGAAGGTGGTGAACGACAACTGGGGTCTTGAGGAAGGGCTGATGACGACCGTGCATGCGACGACGGCGACGCAGAAGACGGTGGACGGGCCTTCCAAGAAGGATTGGCGCGGCGGTCGCGCGGCGGCCTTCAACATCATTCCGTCGAGCACGGGCGCGGCGAAGGCGGTGGGCAAGGTGATTCCGGAACTGAACGGCAAGCTGACGGGCATGGCCTTCCGCATCCCGACGGCGGACGTTTCGGTGGTGGATCTGACCTGCCGGCTGAAGACGCCGACGACGTACGAGGCGATCAAGGCGGCGATGAAGGCGGCGTCCGAAGGCGCGCTCAAGGGCATCATGGGCTACACCGAGGAAGCAGTGGTTTCCTCCGACTTCATCGGCGAGAGCTGCACGTCCGTGTTTGACGCGGATGCGGGCATCATGCTGAACGATCGCTTTGTGAAGCTGGTTTCCTGGTACGACAACGAGTGGGGTTATTCCTGCAAGGTTGTGGATCTGCTGGCGCACATGGCGTCGGTCGACGCGAAGTAAGAACTGGGCGGCCGATGCATATGACCACGGATGGCACGAAGAACACGGATGGGAGCCGGTTGGTTCCCAACGGTTTGGTCCGTGTGATCCGTGGTCAGTAATTTTAGCGGCGATATCAGGCAGGTAGTAGCCATGAACAAGCTGACGGTTCGCGATGTGGCGCTGACAGGGAAGCGCGTTCTGATGCGGGTGGACTTCAACGTCCCGCTGAAGGACGGGCAGGTGGCGGACGACACGCGGGTGACGGCCGCGCTGCCGACGATCCGGTACGTGCTGGAGCAGGGGGCGACGTTGGTTCTGATGAGCCACCTGGGACGGCCGAAGGGCGGCAAGGTGGAGCCCGAGTTCAGCCTGAAGCCGGTGGCGGCGTATCTGCAGAAGGTGCTGGGCAAGCCGGTGCAGTTTGCGTCGGATTGCGTGGGCCCGGAGGTGGCGGCGCTGGCGGCGGGCCTGACGGCGGCGAAGCCGGTATTGCTGCTGGAGAATCTGCGCTTCCACAAGGAAGAAGAAGGCAAGGTCAAGTTGCCGGAGACGGCGACGGACGACGAGAAGAAGGCCGCGAAGGCGGAGATGAAGAAGAAGCAGGAAGCCTTCGCCAAGGAATTGTCGGCGTTGGGTGACCTGTACGTGAACGACGCGTTTGGGACGGCGCATCGCGCGCACGCCTCGACGGCGGTCGTCTGCAAGTTTTTCAAGGTGAATGCGGCGGGGTTCCTGATGGAGAAGGAACTCGCGTACATGGGCAAGGCGCTGGCGGCGCCGGAGCGTCCGTTTGTGGCGATTCTGGGCGGCGCGAAGGTCAGCGACAAGGTCAACGTCATCAGCAACCTGCTGACGAAGGTGGACGCGTTGCTGATTGGCGGGGCCATGGCGTACACGTTCTACCGGGCGAAGGGATTGCCGACGGGCAAGTCGCTGGTGGAAGAGGACAAGGTGGACCTGGCGAAGGAGCTGCTGGCGAAGGCGGCGGCGTCCAAGGTGAAGTTGCTGTTGCCGGTGGACCATGTAATTGCGGATGCGTTCGATGCCGGCGCGAACCGGAAGACGGTGGGCGAGGCGGGGATCGCGGATGGTTGGATGGCGCTGGACATCGGGCCGCAGACGACGGCGTTGTACGCGGCCGAGATCGCGAAGGCGAAGACGGTGATCTGGAACGGTCCGATGGGGTGTTTTGAGATGGCGCCGTTTGCGGAAGGCACGTTGGGCGTGGCCCGGGCGACGGCGGCGGCGGACTGCGTGAGCATCATCGGCGGTGGTGACAGTGTCAGCGCGGTGAACAAGAGCGGGTTGGCGGGGCGCATGACGCACATCAGCACGGGTGGCGGTGCGAGCCTGGAGTTCCTGGAAGGCAAGACCCTGCCCGGCGTGGCGGCGTTGTCGGACAAGTAATGGAGCGATGGTGAAAAAGTTACGCAAGAAGATGGTGGCCGGCAACTGGAAGATGAACCGGACCGTGGCCGATGCGCGGCAGTTGGCGGAGTCGATCCGCGTGGAGCTGGCCGAGTGCCGGGACGTGGATGTGGTCCTGTGCCCGCCGTTCACGGCGCTGGCGGCGGTCAGCGGCGTGATCGACAATACGACGATCAAGCTGGGCGCGCAGAACATGCATTGGGAATCGCATGGCGCGTACACGGGCGAGGTTTCGGCATCGATGCTGCGCGACTTGTACTGCCACTACGTGATTCTGGGTCACAGCGAGCGGCGGTCGTATTTTCATGAGACGGACGCGACGGTGAACCGCAAGGTGAAGGCGGCGATGGCGGCGACGCTGGTGCCGATTTTCTGTGTGGGCGAGACGCTGGCGGAGCGCGATGCCGGGCGGACGTCGGAGGTGGTGCTGAGCCAGGTGCGGCAGGGGCTGGACGGCGTCGAGTTGAAGAACGGCAACCTGATTGTGGCGTATGAGCCGGTGTGGGCGATCGGGACGGGGCGGACCGCGAGCCCGGAGCAGGCCGAAGAGGTGCACGCGCTGATTCGCGGGGCGCTGGCGGGGCTTTCGAGCGCGGATGTGGCGGCGTCGACGCGTATTTTGTATGGCGGCAGCATGAAGCCGGACAATGCGGTGGCGCTGATGCAGCAAGAGGATATTGACGGTGGACTGATCGGGGGCGCCGCCTTGGAGGCGCGTTCGTTCGTGGACATTGTGAAGGCGGGAATGCCGAAGCGCGAAACCCGGGGCATCGACGCCGCGGGCGCGGAGGCGTGAAGCGCGAGCGGGTGAGGCAACCATGTTGATGACGTTGTTGGTGGCGGTGCTGATTACCGTCGAAGTGCTGTCGAGTCTGCTGTTGCTGGTGGCGATTTTGATCCAGCGCACGCGCAGCCAGGGCATGGGCCTGGCGTTCGGCGCAGGAGTGGGCGAGACGATGTTCGGCTCGCAGGCCGGCAATGTGTTGACGCGCGCGACCGTCATCCTGTCGTTCATCTTCCTGCTCAACACGACGGTGCTGGGCATTCTGGGTACGCGCGGACGCGATCGTTCGGCGGCCGAGGCGATTGCGGCGGAAGTGAGCGTGGCGCCGCCGATGTCGGCGCCGGCGCCGATGCCGGCCCCGGTGGGTGCACCTGCGCCCGGTAGCCCGGTGGATTTTGCGTCGCTGCCGGCGGGCGACATGCAGCCGGCGGTTCCGGTGGCGGGCGAGGCGGTTCCGATGGGAGCAATGCCCGTGGAAGCGATGCCGGCTCCGGTGGTGGACGCGATGCCCGCGCCGGCGGCGGACGTGGGGGTGTTGGATGCGCCTGCGACTCCGGAAGCCGCGCCGGTCGTGCCCTGAAGACCCGCTTGGGTCCACGCGTACGCGTGCGATGAGGGTCCCGGCAGCCAGCCGGGCTGGGCGGTCATGAGCGACCCCAGTCCTTAGCCAGCCACGGAAACCCGTACCGAGGGGTGAGAATCCAGGCCGCGGACTCTCACCGCACGGGTGAGGGTTCTTGAGCGAATTCACCACCCGCTTCGCTGGAGGCACAGAGGCGCGGAGTTCCAGGCGGGAGAAGATGGTGTGCTGCCGTGCCTCGTTTCCGGCGAAGATTTCACCACGGATGGCACGGATATATCGGTGCAATCCGTGGTTCCTCCGTCTTGGTTGCGGCCTTGGCCGCGTTAGGGGGCATTCCGGCCAGGGCTCAACGATCGATTTGCACTCCTCGACTTTGCACGACCCGCTCCAGTGGGCTTGGTAGTCTTGAAGACGGCGTGCCGGCTTCTCCCCCCGTTCTACACCCGAAAGCGGCCGCTAAGAGCTAAAATTGGCTCAAAAGAACTCGTAACCCTATACAGGGGATGGGTTTGGCGTGTCGAATGCATGGGGGGGGAGCGAATGCATGGGGGGGGAGCGCATGGGGGGGGTGGGGGGGGAGGGGTCCACAGGGATGCGCGGTCGGGACGGAGCCCGACCCTCCAGGTCGAGGAAATGTGGCCTGTTTCGGATGCTGGAGGGGCGGGCGATTAGGAGGTGGGGTCGTTGGACATGCGGACGACGGTCTTATTGCGGCCGCCGCTTTTGGCTTCGTAGAGGGCCATGTCGGCGCGCTTCATGAAGGCGAAGTAGGAGTCCTGGGGCAGGAGTTGGGATACGCCGAAGCTGGCGGTGAGTTTGGCGCCTTTGGGCAGGAGCGGGGCTTCGGCGACGCGGATGCGGAGGCGCTCGGCGAGGGTATAGGCCTCATCCACGGCGGTGTTGGGGGTGAGGATGAGGAATTCTTCGCCGCCGAGGCGGACGGGCAGGTCTTCGGTTCGGCAAGAATCGCGCAGGAGGCCGGCGATACCCTTAAGGACAAGATCGCCGATGTCGTGGCCGTAGGTGTCGTTGACGGTCTTGAAGCGGTCGAGGTCGAGGCTGATGAGGGAGAGGGGTTGGCGGTGGCGTCGGGCGACGGCCATGGCGATATCGAGGACCTCGGCGAAGTGGCGGCGGTTGGCGAGGTTGGTGAGGGGGTCGATGCGGGTGAGTTCGCGAATCGTTTCGTTGGCCTGCTCGAGGGCGGCATTGCGTTTGCGCAGTTCGATGGTGAGGATGGCGAGTTCGTTGGTCATGAGCGACATGCGCTCGATGGTTTCGGTTTCGGTATTGGAGAGGCGTTCGCCGAAGAGGAGGAAGCCCTCCTCGGTGGCGAAGAGGTGGCAGCGGTAGGTGTGGTCGTTGCTGCGGAGTTTGGCGGTGAAGGAGATGGGCAGATCGGATGCGTCGGTGGCGAGGAGGCCGCAGTCGCGGCCATCGGGGTCGGAGAGGACGCTATTGATGCTTTCGCCGAGGACGGTGGTGCCGGTGGGCATTTGGGTGAAGAAGTGGCGATTGGCGCCGAGGATGCTGTGGGCTGGGGAATAGCGGACGGCAATGATGCCGGTGGTGGTATCGAGGTAGCGGATGAGTGTCGGGAGATGGGCGGTCGAGAGATAGTCGCTCATGGCATCAATCGCACGATCGCTGCAGGCCCCAAACAAAAGGTCGATAGGCCTGTTTCCCGGACTCCTGTCGTTCTGTGGGAGCGCCTGATTGGGCGTACTATACCGGATGAGGGGGGATGATGTACAGGAGAGATGGGCGATGCGGAGCGGGCGCGGGCCCGATGGTCGATCGCTTCGACTGCCAATCTTGAGTGGGCATGGCCCAAAAGAACCGCAGATTGACGAATCATGACCTCCGAATGTCGAAGGACTGCGGCCGACGCGGAGGTCGGCCCTCCAGAATGAAAGCAGGCAAAAGGAAAGACCGTGAAGGTGCGCGGGGCGTTCGCGGCCGGGGTGGCTCCCGGCCTTCCCGATTGGTCATTCGCACGGGTCAGGGGGAGGTGCCGACGATGCGGTAGAAGCGGCGGGGGAAGGCGGGGGCGTTGGTGTCGAGGTAGGTGATGGTGGTGCTTTGGGCGGTGACGGTGGCGATGGGTTGCCAGGTGAGGATGGCGAGGTTGGTGATGGCGTCGACGCGGTAGACGCGTCCGCTTTGGCCGAGCCAGGAGACGGCGAGACCGGTGGCGGCGGAGCCTGCGGTGGAGGAGACGAGGAGGACGCGGTTGGCGCTGCGCGGGGTGGGCGGGGACATGGGGAAGAGGTTGATGCTGCCATCGGGCCAGGAGCCATCGGCCTGGTTGGCGATCTGGGCGGAGAAGGTGACCATGTCCATGATGGAACCATCGGGGCGGACGATGGCGATGGTTTCGCCGGAGGCGCCGAGTTTGAAGTCGGCGTGGATATCGGAGCCGGGGCCGGTGGCGTTGTCTTCATCGGCCCAGACGAGGAGGAAGCCGTAGCCGGGGATGACGGTGCCGGCGGGGATGGGCGACTGGGTGAGGTTGTCGAGGCGGTCGGTGAGGAAATAGCCGCCGAGGTTGATGGGGATGGGGGACGGGTTGAAGAGTTCGAACCAATCGTCGAAGCCACCGTTGTTTTCGCTGGCGGAGGTGGGGTCCTGGAGGAATGAGGCGTTGGAGGCCATCCATTCGTTGATGATGACACCGGTGGGCAGGGAGGTGGGGACGTTGGGGGAGCCTGGGGTGGGGTTGTGGAAAACCTGGCGGGCGGTGGGATCGCCCTCGGGGTAGGAGCCGTAGGAGAAATCGGGGGCGATGCCGGTGTAGGTGATGGCATCGAGGGCGATGGTATCGCCGAGGTGGGCGAGGGAGAGGACGACGGAGCCGGTGATGGGGTGCAGGGAGAAGTTGGCATGGGGGATGCCGGGGGCGGACTGGTTGGTTTGGCTGTCGGCCCAGACGAGGAGGCGAGCGCCGGCGGCCAGGACGGTGCCGGTGGGGAAGGCCCAGAGGTTGGGCATGGCGAGTTGGTTGCTGAGTCGGCAGGTGGCCAGATCGACGCTGGTGGTGCCGGTGTTGAGAATTTCGATCCAGGGGTCGAACTGGCTGAAGTTGTCGGCCCAGGCGGTGACGTTGGACGGCATGAGTTCGTTGATGCGGAGGGCGGGCAGCGGCGGGAGATCGGCGGAGAGGCTGCCGGGAGCGCCGGGGGTGTAGCGTGGGGTGGTGGGGATGGGCGACGCGGTATGGGTGAGCCCGATGCTGCTGTGCTGCAGGTAGACGGTTATGCCCGTGACGGCGAGATTGTCGAAGTACCAATAGCTCAGGGTGAGAGGGAAGGCGGTGAGGTTGGTGAGCGGGCGAGGCTGGAAGACGAAATTGGTGGCGGCGTTGCCACCCGCGGTGGCGCGCAGGGCGAGGGCCGCTGAGCCACTGTAGGCGCCGGCGTTGGTGATGGTGCTGGCGCTGTGATTGCCCTGGGCGAACCAGGTTCCGCCCATGGCACTTTCGAAATCGCCATTTTGGAGTTGGGGTATGCCGGCCTCGGCGACGGTGCCGGTGACAAGGGAAACGCGATCCACGAGGACGGTTCCCACGTTGTGGAGAAAGAACTGGAGCCGGGCGTTGCGCAGGTTGTTTGGGTGAACTGTGTTGGTGGCGGTTCCGGTCACGCTTCTAAAATGCCAGGCGAGGGCGGGGGTGAGATCGACGGTGGCCCAGTTGCCGGGGCGGTTGTTGTCTTCGTTGATGTCGATCAACTGGAGGGACTGTCCAAGGCCGTCGGCTTCGGTGGGCCAGGGAAGGTCGTCGTCGTAGGTGACGGTGTCGATGGTGGTCCAGACGTTGGTATTGCCGTTGACGGGTGCTTCGAGGCGGAGGGTTTCGCCGCCGTTGTCGAGACTGCCGGCGAAGGAGGCGACGACGACTTCGGCATTGCTGTAGAGGCGCTGATAGGCGGTGAGGTTTTCGGCGACGATGGCGAATTGGCCGGTGGCGAGGATGGAGCCGCCCTCGAAGGTGATGTCGGCGCCATTGAGGCGCCAGCCGCGCAGGTCGAGTTCGCGGGTGGAGCGGTTGAGGAGTTCCACGTAATCGCCGGCGAGATCGGGCGAGTGGTACATGATTTCGGTGATGATGACCTTATCGGCGAGGGAAGGGGGCGAGTCGGAGATGATGGCGGTGAGGGTGTTGCTGGCGAGCATGGATCCGCGCCAGTCGTGACCGGTGAGGGTGAGGGCGTTGGTGCCGGTGGGGAGGCCGACGCGGAGGGACCAGTTGGTCATGGAGGAGAAGGTCCATCGGTTGGGGATGCCGTTGATGCGGATGGTATCGACGGGAGGCGGTGCGGTGCCGGTGAGGGTGACGAGTGCGTTGGTGAGGACGAGGTTGGTGGGGCCGGCGACGGTGAAGGCGGTGGCGAAGGGCGCGGCCTGGGCGAGGATGGCGTTGCGGCGGGTGGAGATCCAGGCCTTGAAGGTGGTGGGTTCGGAGACGATGGTTCCGCTGGCGGCGAAGGCGCCATACCAGGGGTTCATGCGGGCGTTGACTTCGGTGGCGGCCATGGGGCCTTCAGCCATTTCCTTGAGGACGGACCAGTAGGGGCGGCGGAAGGCGGGTAGGTCAAACATGCGGACGAGGATGGGGGCGTGGTCATCGGGGAAGAGGCCGTAGTCCATGTCGGTGAGGCTGTGATCCATGTCGTAGAGGAAGATGGTGCCGGTGCGGGTGTGGGGGGTGTAGATGTAGCTGTTGTGGGGGAATGACCAGCCGTAGTGATCCCACGCGGCGGTGGCGCCGCAAACGGCAAAGAAGGCGGACCACTGGCGGCGGTCGACGAGTGCCTGAACGCGGGCGACATAGGCGGAGTCGTTGGAGGTGGCGGCGGCGCCGATGAGGTCGTAGAGGGGCTCGTAGTCATCGTCGGGGATGGAGGGGCGGCGTTTGGGCATGAGCCAGCGGTAGACGGATTGCTTGTACTGGCCGCGGCCATCGAGGATGGGGGCGAGGGGGTCGCCGACCCAGCCGGAGTTCTTGTATTCGACGGGGTCCTCATCCGCGTACCAGCTCGTGCAGAAATCGAGTGCGGGAGTCTGGAGGTCATGGAGGATGCCGCGGTCGCGGCCGTTGACGAAGAGTCGGACGTAGCGGTATTGGGGCGCGGGCACGCCGATGCGGCGAGCGGCCCAGAAGCAGTAGCCCTCGCCCTGCTTGGTGTTGTCGCTGCCGGTTTGGCCAATCTGGTCCAGCTTGACTTCGTTGTCGCCCTGGAAGCGGCTTGCGCGCGGGAGTTCGACGGCGTAGGCGCCGCTGCTGACGGGGCTATCGTAGGAGCGCCAGAGGCCGCGGAAGCGACCGGTGGCGTTGTAGATGACGCGGCCGGGGCCGCCGACGAAGGTGAGGTCGATGGGTTCGTTGCTGTACTTTCCGGCGGGGACCTCGGCCCAGCGCGAGAGGTTGGTCGACGAGATCCAGAGGCGATAGGAGCCGAGGACGCCGGGTGGGGTGGTGTCGCCAAAGCGGACGAGGGCTTCGAGGGTGGGGGCGCCGACGGGGGCGGACTGGGGGAAGCGGTTGGTGGCGCCGGCGCCATCGACGGCCAGGACGTGGAAGGCGGCGATGGTGTCGAGGGGTTGGCCGGGGATGGCGGCGCTGTAAAGGCCATCGCCGGGGGTGGAATCGGGGGCGGTGCCGGAGTCGTTCATGGTGACGGCGACGACGTTGGTGTCGGGGTCGAGGCGATAGCGGAGGGTGGCGGAGGCGATGCCGTTGGGGTCATTGAGGCGCGCGGAGACGGTGACGGTCTGGCCGGTGGCGGGGAGGACGGGGGCGTGGGTGAGGTCGTCGATGGCGGGGCCGGCATTGGCGAGGTAGCGGCTGTTGCGCTGGCCGGGGGTGCCGAGATTGGGCGGCAGGGTGAGGCGGACATTGGCATACATCCAGTAGCCCTGGAGAGTGAGGGTGGCGTGGGGCCAGCCGGCGAGCCAGCGCATCTTGGCGCGGATGGTGACGTCGCCGGTGGGCGGCAATTCGGCGCTGAGGGGTTTGCTGAGGTGATTAAGGAACGACTCCGTCCAGCCGCCGGTCCAGGTGCCCTCGGTGCCGGCTCCGCTGGCGCGCACGTGAAGGCTTTGGCTGCTGCCAAAGCCTTCGGTGGTTTTCAGCGTGCTGCGCGAGTGGTTGCCGAGGATCTGCCAGTCCGAGAGGCCGGACTCGAAATCCTCCTGAAGATAGGTGGTGCCGGCGGCGCTGAGGACCTGGATGTCGTCGACGAGACACTCGCCGGGCTGGAGCAGCATGGCGCGCAGGTTGGTGCAGGCGACGGCGCCCTGATCCATGGGGCCAGTGACGTCCACGACAGTCCAGGGGGCTTTGGCGGATTCGTCGCTTCCGTGCCAATTCATCGGCAGTGAATTATCGCTGTTGGGATCGCGCAATTCGAGGCTGCTGCCTTCGCCGTCGGTCCACTCGCCCCAGCGGGCGTCGTCGGCATAGGTGACTTCATCGACGACGACGAGGTCCTGGGTGGGAAGGAGGGGGTCGTCGGGGCGGACGAGGGCGATGCGTTCGCCGGCGTCGGAGAGGCGTCCATCGAGGTTGCCGAACGTATTGAGGGCGTGGAGGGCAGGGTAGCGGGCGAGGAGGTTGGTGAGGCTGGCGGCGACGACGACGTAGCCGGTGGCGGGGATGAAGGCGGAGTCGGGGAAGGCGAAGCGGGCGCCGCCATCGATGCGCCAGCCGGAGAGGCTGACTGGGGTGGCGTTGGTGTTGAGCAGTTCGATGTATTCGTCTTCATCGAGGCCGGAGATGGGGTGGAACATGATTTCATTGATGATGACGCCTTCGCGGCGGGGGAGTGCGTTGGTGTTGGAGGCGCCGGGGGAGCGTGCGCCGAGGGTGAGGAAGGAAGGGGTGCCGTCGGGATAGCGGCCGATGGAGACGGCGTTGATCTGGGCGGGGAAGCGGAGGGCGTCGAGCAGGCGTGACTGGTCGGGGGCGCGAAGGAAGACGTCGTCGCCGGTGCTGCGGAGGGAGAAACCGAGGGTGGGCTGGTCGAAGACGATCCACTGGCGAGGGCCGAGGATGGTGGCGGGGGGGATGACGAATTTATTGAGGTCGGGGTTATCGGTGAGGATGCAGCCGCCGATGTTGACGGGTGTGTTGCCGGTGTTGAAGAGCTCGACATAGTCGTAGAGCGGGAGATCGGTGTGGGCGAGGATTTCGTTGATGACGATGTTGTCGAGAGAGGTGGGTGTGAAATCGTCGGCAGCGCCCGGGGAACCGTCGCGGTAGTAGCTGGCCTGCCAGGCGGTGGGGGCGCCTTCGCCGAAGTCGGGGCGGGCGAGGACGAGGGAATGGCCAGCGCCGTCGGCGGCGGCGGGCCAGGGCGGACCGTCGTCGTAGGTGGTTTCCAGGAGGAGAGCGCCTTCGCGGTTGTAGAGGATGACGGAGCCGCCGCCATTGGGAAGGCTGCCGCCCATGGGGCCATAGACGCCGTCCAGTTCGGCGTACTGAGAAGTGATGGCCTGGGGATCGCCGGCGACGATGGCGAACGAGCGGGCCTTGAGGATGGTGCCGAGGGGGAATGTGAAGCTGGGATCACCGCCAAGGCGGTAGCCGCCGATGTCCTGATCGACGGGTTCGGTGTTGAAGAGTTCGATGTAGCTGAGCGAGTTGGTGGAGAGTCCCTCGCGTGGGTTGTACATGATTTCCGAGAGGATGAGGGGCGTGCGGTGGGAGCTGGGCTCGAGTTGGCGCAGGACGGTGTTCAGGTAGGGGTTGGAGGTGTCGAAGTAGGCGGGATTGTTGCTGGCGGAGGCGGGGAGGAAGAGGGGGGAGACGCCGATGCCGGTGTAGTCGCAGCGGACGAAGTACTGGACGATGCCCTTGTAGCCGGCGGCGATGGGGGTTTGGGTGACATGGGATGTGCCGGCGGAATTGGTCATGGCGATGGCGGAGAAGACGCCGGAGGTGCCGAAGCGGTACCAGGCCTGGAGGGTGACGTTTGAGGTGGTGGCGGCGGTTTGTGCGGTGACGCGAATGTGGACGGGGGTGAGGGTGGAGGGGGCGGGCGGGTCGTGGGCGAGGCCGGACAGCAGGACGCCGGGGGTGGGTGTGATGGTGATGTTGTCGAGGCCCAGGTATTGTTCGTCGCCGTAATCCTCGGTTTTGGCGATGCGCACATAGAGAGGGTCGATGCTGTTGATCGCGTAGGAGAACAGGCTCCAGTCGTCACTGAGGCGATCGAAGATTTGAACGGTGGTCCAGTTGGTGCTGTCCGGCGAGGTCTGAATTTCGATGAGGGAGTCGGCGGTATTGGCGAGGGCGCGGCGGGCGTGGAAGGTGATGGTATCGGCGCCGTAGGGCATGTAGGGGGCCATGAGCCAGGTGTTGCTGCTGGCCTCGAAATCGTTCAGCCAGGCGCATTGGGTGTCGAGCGCGGGGGCGTGGCCGCCATCCGTAGCGCGGACCTGGCCATCCTGAAGCAGCCAGCCGTCGTGGGTGTAGTTGCCCCAGGTATTGCCGGTGCCGGGCCAGGACTCGAAATTTTGGCTGGCGATTTGGGCGTGAGCGGTCGTTGGGAACTGGAGCAGGAAGGCGGCAAGCGCGGCGAGGGCATACCGGCGCGCCGGCGCGCCGCGGCCAGCCTGCGGGGATATCGCGTTGTTCCTGCGCCGATTCACAACGCTATCTTAATATACCCTGTGAGTGGGCGCGAGGGTGGGATGAGGGCGAAAAGCGCACGCGGGCTCTCACAGCAGGTCAGCCGCGACATGATTCAAAGCGGCGATAGACGAGGACGACTTCAGCCTCGGGCATGGGGGTGTGATCGAGTCTGGATCGTAGCGTTTGCGAGGCCACCTTGCCTTGGGCCATCAGCCATCGACAAGCCTCAAGATCTTTCGCTCGTCCGACGCGCAACTTGGCCACGAGCACATCCTCGGGCGCGAGCGCGACAATATTAGCCATCCCCGCCAACGGCAGAGCGCGAGACTCCCAGCCTGGAGGTAACATCTCTCGGATTTCTGGCCGTAAGATGTCGACGTGATAGCCGGTGCGGGCAGCGAAAAGGCTTCCCTCGCCCATGGCTTCATGCAGCATCGCCGCCAATTGCTCATCGCACGGCGAGAGCAGCATGTCGGCGTCGTAAGAGGTTTCGAGGGGATCCCCTTCCTGTCCCAGTTCCGGGAAGCTTGCCAGTAGGGCGGAAGAGCCCAATATGCAGATCGCGTTGCTTTGAGCCAAGGCGCGAACCGCTTCGGCGAGATGCTTCAGTGTCGGTAGCCGCATAGTTCGCGTGTGTTTCGGCGTTCTTCGCGGGTCAGGATCCCTGCAAACGGGCTAAAGTCACGCAGGCGAACGTCTTGCGGCCTGTCACTGGTGAGGGTTCGCAGGAGTGTGGAAAAGCCTGCCTGCGAGGCCTGTGCGGTCACGATCAAGTGGCGCCAGTCTAGAAGCCGTTGCCGTCCGCTGTGATCCGCTGCCAGCCAGCGGTCAATGGTGTGCAGCACCGCGACCAGAACAGCGGGGTCCTGCTCAATCTTCACGGCCAAGAGGTTCCAGTAGCTGGGCCGTGGATTGGTTTCCGAAACGTTCATGCGTGCACCCGGATTAAATCCTGCCTGACCATGGAGCAAAAGTCGAGTGTACGGCAGAGTTGGGATGAGGCCGATGGATCAATTGAGCGGTTCGCCGATGCGGTAGAAGCGGCCGGGGAAAGCGGCGGCGTTGGTATCGGTGAAGGTGACGGTGGGGCCGTGGGCGGTGACGACGGCGATGAGGTCCCACTGGAGTGTGATGAGGTTGGTGGAGGCGGCGACGGTGTACACATTTCCGCTGACGGCGGGCCAGGCGAATTCGCCGCCCGCGGTGGGGTTGGACCCGTCGTCGCTGATGAGGAGGACCGCATTGGGCTGGCGCGGGGTGGGCGGCGACATGGGGTAATAGGAGCGCGAGCCATCCGGCCAGGCGCCCTCGCTGGAGTTGGGGGCCTGGGCTCCGAACGTAAGGGTATCGAGGGGGGAGCCATCGGGGCGGAAGAGGCCGATGGCTTCGCCGGAGGCGCTCAGCTTGAAATTGGCGTGGATGTCGGTGCCGGGGCCGGTGTCCGCGGTATCTTCATCGGCCCATATAAGCAGGAAACCGGAGGCGGGGATGAGGGTGCCGCCGGGGATGAGGAACTTGTTGGAGACGGCGAGCTTGTCGGTGAGGTAGTAGCCGCCGAGATTGACCGGGAGGGGCGAGGGGTTGTGGAGTTCGATCCAGTCGTCAAAGCCCATGTTCGCATCGTCGATGGAGGAAGGGTCTTGGAGGAAGGCGGTGTTATCGGCCATCCACTCGTTAATATATACGGGGGTGTTTATCGATGTTGGGTTGTTGGAGGAGCCGGGCGTGGGGGTGTGGAAGACCTGGCGGGCGCGAGGGTCGCCATCGGGATAGGAGCCGAACGAAAAATCGGCGCCGATAGAGGCGTAGTCGAGGGCATCCATGACCAAGGCGCGGTCGAAGTCGTAGCGGGCGAGGGTGACGGTGCCGGTGGCGGGGTCGAGGGTGAAGTTGGCGTGCAGGGCGTTGGGGGCGGACTGGTTGGTCTGGCCGTCGGCCCAGATGAGCAGGTGCATGCCGGCATTGATGACGGCGCCGGACGGGAAGGCCCAGAGGGCGGGATCGTCGTAGCGGTTGCTGAGGCGGAAGTCGGAGAGGTCGACGGCATTGGTTCCGGCGTTATAGAGTTCGATCCAGGGGTCGAACTCGGCGGCGTTATCGGCCCAGGCCATGACGTTGGAGGGCATGACCTCGTTGATCCAGAGGGGCGGGAACTCCGGCAGGGTATCCGCGATGCTGGAGGGGGAGCCGGGCGAATAGCGCGGGGTGTCGACGGTGGGCGGCGTGGTCGCATGCGAAAGGCCGACGGACGACATATCGAGGGTGGCGGTGAAGCCGGTGGCGGAGGTGGATTCGCGGTACCAGTAGCTGAGCGTGAGGGTGCGGCCGGGGTCCGAGAGCGTCATGGGGCGCGGCTGATGGACGGTGTTGGTGAGGGAGGCGACGACGCCACCGGGGGCGGTGGCGTTCAAGGCGAGACTGCCGGTGCCACTGTAGACGGTCTGGGTGGTGATGGCGCTGCCGGCATGATTGCCGGCCGGGAACCAGGTTGACGCGAGGGGCAGCTCGAATTCGCCGTTGGTGAGGAGATTAAGGCCGGCTTGGGCGACATTGCCGGTCACGAGCATGACGCGGTCCACCAGGAGGGTGCCGGCGTCTTGTGCATAGAGGTGGAGCTTGACCTTGGAGAGGTTGGATATGTGGCCATTGGAAACGACACCCGACACACTCTTGAAGAGCCAGTTCAGCGTGGGCGTGGTGTTGACGACGCCCCAGTTGCCGGGGCGATTGTTGTCCTGGTTGCGATCGAGGAGCTGCAGGGACTGCCCCAAGCCGTCGGCTTCCGGTGGCCAGGGCGGGTCGTCGTCGTAGGTGACCTGGTCGATGGTGGTCCAGGCGCCGATGCCGGCCGGCATCTCCAGTGAAAGGGTTTCGCCGCCGTCGTCGAGGGACCCCATGAAGGAGCCGACGACGACTTCGGCATTGCTGTACAGGCGTTGGTAGGCCGTGAGGTTTTCGGCGGCGATGGCGTACTGGCCGGTCTGCAGGATGGAACCACCGGCGAAGGTGAGGTCGGCGCCATTGAGGCGCCAGCCGCGCAGGTCCAGGGGATGCGAGCCGATGTTCAGCAGTTCGACATAATCTCCGAGGGGGTCGCGGGCATGGTACATGATTTCGGTGATGATGATTTGTTCGACGGGTGAGGGGGGAGCGGGGGCGTTGACGGTGACCGTCAGCCCGGTGGTCAGGAGCGTCGTGCCGCGCCAGTCGTGGCCGGTGAGGGTGAGCATGTTGGTGCCGGGGGGCAGGCCGACCTGGAGGGACCAATTGGTGACGGTGGAGAAGGTCCAGCGGTTGGTGATGCCGTTGATGGCGATGGCGGCGATGGCGGGAGGGGCGGTGCCGGAGAGGGTGGCGATGGTGCTGGTGGACGAGAGGCCCGCGCTGTTGATGGTGAAGGCGGCCTGGTAGGGGTTGAGCTCAGACTGGATCGTGGCGCGGGTGTCGGCGATCCAGACCTTGAAGGCGGTGGGTTGCGAGACGGTGGCGCCGCTGGCGATGAAGGTGTTGTACCATCCATCCATGTGGGCGTTGACTTCGGCGCTGGTCATGGGGCCGTCCACCAAGTCTTTCAGCAGGGCCCAGTACTGGCGGCGAAAGGCGGGGATATTGAAGAGGCGGTAGGGCACCGGCCAGCCGGCGCCGGGGAAGAGCGAGAGACCGCCGCTGAGGGTGCTGTCCATGTCGTAGATGAAGATGCTGCCGCCCTGGTGTGGGGGGAGGTAGACGAAGCTGTTGTGGGTGTAGGACCAGCCGTAGTGATCCCAGGCAGCGGTGGCCCCGCAGATGGCGAAGAAGGCGGTCCAGCGGCGCATGTCCAGGAGGGCATCCATGCGTGCGGTGTAGGCCGGGTCGGAGGGGGTGATGGCGGCTTCGACGACATCGAAGACGGGTTCGTAGTCGTCGTTGGGAATGCTGGGGCGTCGTGGGGGCAGAAGCCAGCGGTAGCGGGCGCGTTTGTAGTTGCCCTTGGCGTCGACAAACTTGGCGAAGCAATCGCCGACCCAGCCGGAGTTTTTAAATTCGACGGGATCGGGGTCGTTGAACCAGCTCTTGCAGAAATCGAGGGTAGGGGTCTGGAGGTCGTGGAGGATGCCGCGGTCGGTGCCGTTGGCGAAGAGGCGGACGTAGCGCGTCTGGGACGCGGGGATGCCGATGCGGCGGGCCAGCCAGAAGCAGTAGCCCTCGGCCTGGCGCGTGGCGTCACCGCCGGTCTGGCCGATCTGGTCGAGCTTCAGTTCGGAGTCGCCGAAGAGGCGCTCGCTCTTGGGGATATCGATGGAGTAGGCGCCGGAATCGACGGGGCTGCCGTAGTTGCGCCACAGGCCGCGGAAGCGTCCGGCGGCGTTGTAGATGGCGCGGAAGCCGCCGATGTTGAGGGTCAGGTCAATGGGTTCGTTGCTGTATTTTCCGCCGGGCACGGTGGCCCAGCGGGAGACATTGGCGGACGAGATCCAGAGGTGGTAGTCGCCGAGGATGCCGGGTGGGGTGGAGTCGCCGAAACGCATGAGGGCCTCCTGGGTGGGGACGCCGATGAGGGGCGGTGCGGGGAACCGGTTGGTGGCGCTGGCGGCGGCATCCCAGGCGATGATGTCGAAGGCGGCGATGGTGCCGGCGGTTTGTGCGGGGAGGGTGGCGCTAAAGAGGCCATCGCCGGCCAGGACATCGCCAGCGCTGCCGTTGTCGAGCATGGGCACGGTGGTGAGGTTGGTGCTGGGGTCGAGGCGGTAGCGCAGCTGAGCGGCGGCGATGCCGTCGGGGTCATCCACGCGGGCGGAGACGACGACGGGCTGGCCGCCGGCGGGCTGGACGGGGGCATGGGCGACGTCCTGGATGGCGGGGGGGGCGTTGGCGAGTGCCCGGCTATTGAGGAGGCCCGGGGTGCCGAGGTTGGGCGGGGGATCCAGCAGCACATCGGCGCTCATGTAGAATCCCTGGATGGTCAGTGTGAGGGCGGGCCAGCCGGCGAGCCAGCGGACCTTGGCGCGAATATGGATATTGGTGCCGAGAATGGGCAAGGCGACGAACGGGGCGCGCGCGTGATTCAGGAACGCCTCGCTCCAACCGCTCCAGACGCCTTCCATGCCGGCGCCGCTGGCGCGCAGATGCAGGCACTGGCCGCCGCCGACGCCCCCGCCCGCCAAGGTACTGCGCGAATGATTCCCGAGCAGCGACCAGCCCCCGAGCCCCGACTCGAACGACTCGGCGAGACAGAGCGGGGAGCCGCCGTCACCTTCGACGCGGATATCGTCCACGAGGCATTCGCCGCTTTGGAGAAGCATGACGCGCAGCTGGGCCGCGGAGCCGGAGCCATTGTCGAGGATGCCGACGGCGTCGACATCGACCCAGTCGGACTTGGCGGATTCATCGCTGCCGGCCCAGTTCATGGGGAGGCGGTTGTCGCTATGGGGGTCGCGCAGTTCGAGGCTGCTGCCGCCGCCGTCGGACCAGGTGCCCCAGTCGTTGCCATCGCCGTAGGTGACTTCGTCGACGACGACCATGGTTTGTGCGGGCTGCAAGGGGTCGTCGGGGCGGAGGAGCGCGATGCGTTCGCCGCTGTCGGCGAGTTGGCCCCCGTAGTCGCCGAAGGTATTGGCTGCGTGCAGTTGAGGGTAGCGGGTGAGTAAATTGGTGGCGTTGCGGGCGACGACGACGCAGCCGGTGGCGGGGATGGTGGCCTGCGGCGGGAAGGTGAAGGCCACGCCGCCATCGAGTTGCCAGCCGCCGATGGCGACGGCGACGGCGCTGGTGTTGAGCAGTTCGATGTACTCGTCGCGATCCAGCCCCGAGATGGGGTGGTACATGATTTCGTTGATGACGACATCCTCGATCCGCGGGCGGGCGGCGGCGTTGGCGCTGCCGGGGGTGAGGGCGGTGAGGGTGGCGAGGGTGGGGGCTCCGTCGGGGTATCGGCCCAGCGACACGCCGTTGGCCTGGGCCGGGAAGCGGATGGCGTCCACGACGCGGGAGCCATCGGGTGCGCCTAGGAAGACCTCGTCGCCGTTGCTGAGCAGGGAGAATCCGAGGTTGGTCTGGTTGAAGACGAGCCACTGGCGGGCGCCGAGGAGGGTGCCGGGAGGGATCGTGAAATCGATGGTATTCGGGCCATCGGAGAGGGTGCAGCCGCCGATGTCGACGGTCTGGTTGCCGGCGTTATAGAGCTCGACGTAGTCCAGCATGGGGTCGTCGGTATGGGCGAGGATTTCGTTGATGACGACCTGATCCAGAGGGGTGTTGGTGACGGGGTCGGCGGCGCCGGGGGATCCGTCCTTCAAGCGGCTGGGGCTCCAGGCGCGCACGTCGCCCTCGCCATAGTCGGGGCGAGCCAGCACGAGCGAGTGCCCGGTGCCGTCCGCCGCGATGGGCCAAGGGAGGGCGTTGTTGTATTCAACTTCAAGCAGGAGGGCATCCTCGCGGTTGCGCACGCGTACGATTCCGCCGCCATTGGGAAGGCTGCCGAGGAGGGGGCCCGCCACATCGGCGAGACCGTACTGGGCCTCGACGGCCGCCGGGTCCGCCGCCACGACGACAAACGCGCGGGCGCCGAGGGTGGAGCCGAGGGGGAAGGTGTAGTCCACATTGCCGGAAAGGCGGAAGCCGCCGATGTCCTGGGGGAGGGGTTCGGTGTTGAATAGCTCCACGAATGCGAGTGAGTTGGTGGTGAGTCCCTCGCGCGGATTGTACAGGATTTCTGAGATGAGGAGGGGTGTGCGATGGGAGCTGGGTTGAAGCTGACGAATGGAGGTGTTGAGGTACGGGTTCTCGGTGTCAAACTGCGTGGGCGAGAGGGGGCCGGCTGCGGGGAGGAACAGAGGCGAGATGCCGAGCCCGTTGTAGTCGCAGCGCACATAGTACTGGACGATGCCGGCGAAGCCGGACGGGATGGGTGTCTGCGTGCGGTAGGTGTTATCCGCCGTGTTGGTCATGCCGATGGCGGTGAAGGTGCCAGCGGTGCCCTGCCGGTACCAGGCGGAGAGGACCACATTCGAGGATGCCTCAGCCGCCACCGCGGTGACCTGGATATGGACAGGGGTGATGGAAGAAGGGGCCGATGGCAAATGAGAGAGCCCCGAGAGTTGGACCCCCGGTGCGGGTGTGATCTCGATCTCGTCGAGGCCGAAGTAGATATTCGTGGCCTGGTCGCCGACCTTGACGATGCGCACGAACGTTGGATCCAGGCTTGTGAAGGTGTGGCTGTAGGAGGCCCAATCGTTGTTGACGCGATCGAAGGCGGCGACGGTTGTCCAGTTGGTGCCGTTGGTGGAGACTTGGACGTCGAAGAACTGCTCGCCGATGGTGCCGGCCGGGTTACGCCCCTGGAAGGTGATGGTGCCGGCGCCATTGGGCATGAACGGGGCTTGGATCCAGGTGTTGCTGGTGGCGTCGTAGTCGTTCAGCCAGCAAGAGTTGGTGCCGATGGCGGGGCTGAAGCCGCCGCGGGTGGCGCGGACCTGACCATCGTGAATGGACCACCCGGCGTGGGTGTAGTTACTCCAGACGTTGCCGGTTTCGGGCCAGGCGTCGAAATCCTGGCGGACGATTTGGGGATAGGCGCTGGGGACGGCAAGGAGGGCGCCGATGAGGAAGAGGGGGGCGATCCATGATCGTAGCGCCATGGATGATGCCGCCCCACGTCGCGATAGGTGTGATTTCGTCAGTGCCATAACAATATTGTAGCAGCCGGTGGATGGAGGGGGAAGCGTGGATGTTCGGGCGGGCTCCTAGTCGCCGAGTCGCTTGAGGTCGACGCGTTCGATGATGACATCGGCGGCGGCGTTGTAATTGAAGACGAGGTTGACGGGCAGGGAGGTGTCCTGACTCCATTGGACGCGAGTGGGTTCACCCGCGCGGACGGGGGTGGACTGGTCCGCATCTACCTTGCTCCAGGCGACGGAGAAATCTCCGAGGGTTGTGCCGGCGGGGGTCTGAGGGGAGGCGGCGATGAGGGTGGCCTCGTAGCGGCCGGGCGGCAGCGGCCATTTGGGGCCATAGAAGACAGGGCCTGCGCGTTCGCGCTGGTGCAGCAGGGTGACGCGGCCCGTCGGCAAGTCGGAGTAGCCGGCGTGGAAGAACGTGCGCGCGGGGAGGGAGAGTCCCTGGGTGAGCGCGGCGGCATCGGGCCACTGGCCGGCCGCGAGGAGGAGGAGATCGGCGTCGACATTGCCGGCGGTGGCGAGGAGCGTCATTCGGATGGGGAGTCGCGGGTCGCGGTCGGGGGGCAGGGGGACATTGAACCAGGACCAGTCCGGGGTATGGATGGAGAGGATGTTGGAGGCGACGGCATTGGTCTGGACCCAGGTGGTGATGTCGAGGGTGCCGGTGCCGCGGGCACGGAGCGCCCAGCGCAGATCGGGGAGGAGGGGCACGAGTTCGGGGGCCATGCGGTTGGCGCCGGCGCCGGGCGTCAG
>CAZWQJ010000042.1:0-12359 GCA_964635825.1 uncultured Victivallales bacterium
GTCACCTGTCACCTGTCACCCGTCACCTGTCACCCGTCACCCGTCACCCGTCACCTGTCACACCGGCCCTTCTCTGCGACACCAACTGACGTTTAAAGGCACAACGCGTTCATGCCGAAAGGGATCCGTAGAATATCGAACAAGGAACGACGAACGGCGATGTCCGATCCGAACTTCGCCGATCTGCGGTTCCTTGCTTGCCTCGCCGAAGCTTCTGAGCGTAGGCGGGTTCTGCGGTTCAATCCCACTCCACGAACGCTCTTCGCGATCCATCCAGCCCGCTGCGCGCCGGGGGCACGGCCGATGGGAAAACCCTTCTTCTGCGTGCAGTTGTGGATGAACGCTCAACACCCCAGTCGGGATCTTCCGGACTTGAGCGTTGAGCGTTGAGCGTTTCTTATGCTCTCGTTCCATCCGGCTTCGCTCAGAAGCATCGCCGGGACACGTCCGGCCCGCCGCGCACCGGCGTCACCTGTCACCCTCCGCCCCTCTCACACCCCCCACTCCGCCCGCGCCACGTCCATCGGCTTCGTTTCGCCACTGTGCCACGCGTAGTGCGCCTTGGGGTTCTCGCCCACCCAACGCTCGTCCGCCGGATCCGCCGCCGGCTGAAATCGCGTGTCGCAACTCAACCGCCAGCGGTTCGTCGTGTTGTTCGTCGACCCATGCAACGTGAACATCGTGATGATGATCACATCCCCCGCACGCATGTTCGCCGTCTGCCACTGACCCCCGAACTTCTGCGTGATCTCCAGCGGGTCATTGGTAAACCAACCCGTCACACGGTCGCGGTCGACGTCCATCTGACCGTACGTCTCGCGCATCTTCGCAAAGCCCGGCAGATTGTGCGACCCCACACAGATCGCCAGCGTCCCCTGCTCGATCGGGACGTCGCCAAAGGGCGTCCAGCATGTCAGCAGGCGCTTCGACCCGCGCCCCATGTACACGTTGTCGAAGTGCGCCCCCGTAAACCCCGTCCGCCCCACCTCCCGCAGCCACTTGTAGTCAAACGTGATCACCGGCTCGCCAAAGTAACGCGCGAGAAACTGCGTCACCGGATCGCCTTCCAGCACCGCCAGAATCCGCGGGTCGTGCGTGATCGCCTTGTTGCCCATCAGGCGCACCGTCTTGCCATCCGGATTGATCTCCGCCTCCATCAAGTCCGTGCCCGCCTGAATCCGGTTCCCCTGCTTCTGCATGAATTCCAAAATCGCACGCCGGGCCGTCAACACGCGCTCACGCGGATGCAACCCCCGCACCAGGAGATAGCCGTCCTCCGCCATCCGCGCCCGCAACGCCGCGGCATCGCCCAACAGCCCATTGCAGTCGCGCAACTCCCCCAACTCCGTCCCAAACTCCAACTGCCCTTCACCCACCGCATATTTCATGGTCGCGCCCCCAGTACATCCCAACAACACCCCCAACCCCCCTTAAGCCCTATGGAAATAGTAATGATAACAAGAGCGGACCGCCCTTCCAGTGAAAACCCTCCCCCACTCCCCACCCCAAAATTCACACGCCCCCTGGAGCGCGAGGCTGTGCCGAGCGTCCCCGCCCCGCAACCCCACGCCGCGTTTCGATGTTTCCAAACTCCGCACAATCCGGTATGGGATTCGCGTGCATGAACGCCCCACGCCCGCGTGGGGTCGCTGCACACCAAGGGAGACTTCACATGCCGCTGCTGTTCGACATGCCTTTCGAGAAGCTGCAGACCTACTCGGGCACCAACCCGCGCCCCGCCGATTTCGACGCCTACTGGGACCGCGGCCTCGCCGAAATGCGCGCCATCGACCCGCAAATCAAAATGGAACTCGCCGAATTCCAGGCGCCGAACGCCGAATGCTTCCACCTCACCTTCACCGGCGTCCGCGGCGCACGCATCTACGCCAAACTCCTTCGACCCAAGCAGCAATCCGGCAATCAACCCGCCATCGTCATGTTTCACGGCTACACCGGCAACTCCGGAAACTGGGTCGACAAACTGCCGTACGTCGCCATGGGCTTCACCGTCGCCGCTCTCGACTGCCGCGGTCAGGGCGGCCGCTCCGAAGATCTCGGCGGCGCCCCCGGCAACACCCATAACGGCCATATCGTCCGCGGCCTCGATGGCAAACCCGAGGACCTCCTCTTCCGCCAGATCTACCTCGATACCGCCCAACTCGCCGGCATCGTCATGGCCCTCCCCGGTGTCGACCCCACCCGCGTCGGCGCCATGGGCGGCAGCCAGGGCGGCGGCCTCACCCTCGCCTGCACCGCCCTCGAACCACGCATCAAACGCGCCTCGCCCGTCTTCCCGTTCCTCTGCGACTATAAGCGCGTCTGGGATATGGACCAGGCCGTCGCCGCCTACGCCGAACTGCGCCAGTACTTCCGCCAGTTCGACCCCATGCACCAACGCGAAAACGAAATCTTCACGCGCCTTGGCTATGTCGACGTGCAGTTCCTCGCCCCTCGCATCCGCGCCGAAATCTTCATGGGCGTCGGCTTGATGGATACCGTCTGCCCGCCCTCCACCCAGTACGCCGCGTACAACAAAATCACGGCCCCGAAATCCGTGGCCATCTACCCGGACTTCGGCCATGAGGACCTGCCCGGCCACCAGGACCGCACCTTCCAATTCATGCGGCAGCTCTAGTCAACAACCACATCCCGCCACGCACCGCCAATCCGCAACCGCCCGGCTCGCGCCGCACGCGCGCAGCCGGATAGAAGGGTATTGTTTTGATCGCTACCTCCATGCTCAGCAAACGCTTCGGCGCCGATATCCTGTTCGACGAGGTCAGCGTCAAATTCACCCCGGGCAACTGCTACGGATTGGTCGGCGCCAACGGCTCCGGAAAATCGACCTTCGTCAAAATCCTCGCCGGCATCGAACCCGCCACCAGCGGCACCGTCACCATCGGCAACGGCTGCACACTCGGCTTCCTACGCCAGGACCACGCCGAGTTCGATGACGTCCCCCTCCTCGATACCGTCTTCATGGGCAACCCCAAACTCTGGGCCCTCCACCAGGAACGCGAAACCCTCTACGCCAAAGCCGAACTCTCCGAGGCCGAACACGAACGCAGCGTCGTCATCGAACACGAATTCGGCGATGCCGGCGGCTATACCATGGCCGCCGATGCCGCCAAATTGCTCGCCGGACTCGGCTTCAAGGAAGATGTCTTCACCAAGGAAATGCGCACCCTCCAGGGCGGATTCAAACTCCGCGTCCTCCTCGCCCAGGTCCTCTTCGGCCACCCCGATGTCCTCCTCCTCGATGAACCCACCAACCACCTCGATATGGAATCCATCGAGTGGCTCGTCGAACTGCTCGCTCGCTACGAAGGGACCGTCATCGTCATCTCCCACGATCGCTTCTTCCTCAATCAGGCCTGCACCCATATCGCCGACCTCGATTACCACGAAATCCGCATGTTCACCGGGAACTACGACGCCTTCACCATCGCCAGCCTCGAGGCACGCGAACTGCGCGAAAAGGCCAACGAGAAAATGGAGAAGCAGATCCACGACCTGAAGGCCTTCATCAGCCGCTTCAGCGCCAATGCATCCAAATCCAAACAGGCCACCTCCCGCCAAAAACAACTGGCTAAAATCGAACTCAACGACATGAAGCCCAGCTCGCGCGTCTCCCCTTATATCCGCTTTACCCCCAAGCGACGCCTGGGCGACAAGGTCATCGACGCCGTCGGCATCTCCAAAAGCTACACCACCACCCTCTTCGACAAGTTCTCCTGCAAAATCGGACCGAAAGAGAAGATCGCCATCATCGGCAAAAACGGCACCGGCAAAACCACCCTCCTGAAAATCCTCTGCGGCCAGTTGCGCCCCGACACCGGATCCGTCAACCTCGGTGAAACCGTCCAACTCAGCATCTTCCCACAGGATACCGGCGAGGTCCTCGACCCCGATAGCCAGGCCCTCGACTGGCTCGGAACGTTCGCCGACGATAAGGACCGCACCCCAAGCGGACTCCGCTCCTTCATGGGCCGAATGCTCTTCAGCAAGGACGACGTCTTTAAGAAAATCCAGGTCCTCAGCGGTGGCGAAACCGCCCGACTTATCCTGGCCAAAATGATGCTCGAAGGCGGCAACGTCACCGTCCTCGATGAACCTACCAACCACCTCGACCTCGAATCCATCGAAGCCCTCAACTTCGCCCTCGCCCAACTCGAAAGCACCGTCATCTTCGTCTCACACGATCATCGACTCATCGGATCCCTCGCCACCCGCATCCTGGAAATCCGCGACGGCAAAGTCCTCGATCGCACAGGCCCCGCTCTCGAACAAGGATGAGCGGACATGAGCCGGGCATCATCCGGCAAGGAGCTCAGCGATGCGTCACCAGGCCCCGCCCTCATCGACGCCCGCGCACCCCGCCTACGCCCATCCGGCAATCCCGGCCCTCCTCTATCTCGTCGCCGTCGCCGCCTTCATCAAAAACCACCACTCCCTCTTTGATTTTCCACTGGACGACGCCTGGATCCATCAAGTCTACGCCCGCGCCTTCGCCTTCGGCCACGGCTTCGCCTACAATGTGGGACGGCAGGAGGCCGGCGCCACCAGCCCCCTCTGGGCCATCCTCACCGCACCGGCCCACCTGTTCGACGCCCTCGGCGTAGAGGCCATGGTCGTCGCCGTCAAAATCATCGGGATCCTACTCGGCCTCGCCTGCGTCCTGGCCGTGCAACGCATCAGCACCCGCCTGGTCGGCTCCCCGAAGGCCGGCATCCTCGCCGCCTCTCTACTCGCCGTTGACCCCAAACTCCTCTTCTCCGCTCTCTCCGGAATGGAAACATGCCTGCTCGTGGCCACACTCACCGGGGCCTGTCTCATGCTCATGGAAAAGCGCCCCCTCGCCTTCCTCATCCTCCTCGGTCTCTCACCTGTCACCCGCCCCGAAGCCCTAATCCTGCTGCCCTTGTCCCTCTTCGGGCTGACCTCGGTTTGGCGAACCACCCCGCGGCTCCCGCTGCGCGCCGCGGCCGTCCTGGCTCCCATCCTCCCCACCGCCTTGTGGGTCGGCTTCTGCCTCTACGCCACCGGTCACCCCCTCCCCAACACCTTCTACCTGAAAGCACACCCTTTTCACCTGTCACCCCATGATCTCACCGTGGGCGCTTCCGCAGTCACCCGGTACAGCTCGCTCCCCCCATGGCTCTTCCTCTCCGGAATCGCCGCCTTCTGCCTCCTATGCACAAAAAGGGGCCGCCACGCCCTCCCTCCATTCCTGTTCCTGCTCCCCGTCCCCCTCGCCTATGCCCTGGCCGTGCTGGGATCGAGAACCGTCCTGCTGGAGGGCTACTACTGGACGCGATGGATCGACCCGGCGGCCATCCTCCTCACCGCAGGAGCCACCATCGGCTCCAGCTTCATCCTCATCTCAGCCTGGGGCCGTTACCTCTATACGCCCAACCTCCATACTCCGCTCCTTGGACCGCGCGCACGCTGGGCGATCGGCGCGATCGCACTGCTTCTACTCCTGTCGCTCCCCCCCTGGATCGACGCCTTCATCAACCGCAGAAACCAACTGGCCTCCGATTCCCGAGCCATCTTCGTCCTCAATGTCGCGACCGGAAAATGGATCGACGCCAACACCCCACCCGACGCCATCATCGGAGTCAACGATGCAGGCGCCATCCGCTACTTCGGACGCCGACAAACCATCGACCTCTTCGCCCTCAACAACGCCGACATCGCCTTTGGCTCCCTCTCAACCGAAGACGCCATCACCAACGTAGACTGGGTCGCCATCTTCCCGTCCTGGTTCCAGGCCCGCAACCTCCTCGACCTCATCTCCCTCCACTTCAAGCCCCGCGCCGTCGTCACCATCCCCCTCGCGGAGTACACAATCTGCAAAGCCCCCGGCCAAACCGAAATCGTCATCGCCCAGAAGAAACCTCCCCCCTCGGGTGACAGGTGAAGATGACCACTTCTCTTGACCACTTCTCTGGTGACAGGTGACGAACCCCTATGCCTCATGGCCTCGTGATCACCTTCCGTCCTGTTTTCTCTGGTGACAGGGGTCAAACTCAGGTGTCAAACCCATCGATTCGCAGATTATCCGCGGGCGAAGAGGAATTTCGAGAGCAAGTAAGGGCGGCTTGCTGGGTTTTGCGGCCTCGACGGTCTCCCCAGTTCCATGCGTCGCCTGAACTGCCACGTGTGGCGGCAATCCTCCGGCTACCCAAGCCCATTTTGGGTTCGTGACGGGGGCTCGTTCACAGCTCGAGATTCGATTTACTGGACCAGGACGCGCAGCTGTCTACAGCAGTAAAGATCCACCTGTTTCAAATCAGATGCCACGGCCTGAACCCATGGGCGCTTGGTGAACCGAGCATGGGTGCGCGTGATAGAGAGAGTATTAAGGACAAAGCGTTCGGACCCGATGACCATTCCGTCGACCCAGTAACGGACGCGCCGGTCCACGCATGTGGTGAAACGCTCCTTCTCCGCCGCAACGGCGATCGCCGCGTTGATCTGCTCGGGCGATTGGCGGGCCTCGGTGGCACGAATGCGCGCGAACTCTTTGCGCAGTTCCCGGTGCAAGTCCGCGAGCGACTGAACCCCGAGGAGTCCACGAAAAGAAGCCATCAGGCGCCGCTCGATGGCGGACTCAAACGGGTGATGCCCGGTGGCGCTCCAATAGCCGGTGGAGCAGAACCGGTAATCGGCTGGATCCGCAACCAGGTGGGCTCGCACAGGATTCATCTCAATATATTTCCAGCAGTCCCAAACCGCCAGACCGTCTTCCAGCACAGTGTTCTTGAAGCGCTCGGCCCATAGATGACCGCGCCGGCGCACAGGGCGCGTGCGGTTGAACCAGCGCGAGAACGGCTGCTCCAAATCCCTCATAAAGGCGCTGATGTCCCGCAACTTGCGCATCAACGCCTGACAGGCATGAGACTGTGGATCCATCCGCCGTTTGCCCCGATAGTGCACCTGATAACGCTTCACAGCTTCCTCTGGCGAGGGCAGTTCTGCCGGTACATGAACCAGAACATGAAAGTGGTTGCCCATCACTTGGTAGGCCATCACCTCGATCACATAGAACTCCGTCAACGCGGATAGCCGACGCACGAATGCCTCCTTCTCGACGGGACCGAATGGGTACTCCCCCGCCGATCCGGCCACACGGTTATAGACATGCATAAAAGTATCCACTCCCATCGGCGCCACTCTCGGGTATCGCATACGTCCTCCTGACTGGGGCACCATGCCCACAGGGATGAAAGGAAGGAGCACGACCGATTTCCGGAAAAAGTTGAGAATATTTTCAGCTGTCACCAATGGGGGTTCCTCCAGGAGCGTCACCTGTCACCAGAAGAAAGGGACAGGGTACATTCGCATTGCCGCACCGGTGCGCCATCTGGCAAACTCCACCATCAGGGTCGGCATTATGGTGGGGTTTCCGGATGCAGCGCGTTGATGTAAGCGGGGGGGCACTCCCCGCCCAAGCGGGGAAGGACTGTCCACATCCGCCCTGTGTGCATTGCGGCACGCCCTGCCCTGATCGCACGATCCATGAGCAGGAACGGTTCTTCTGTTGCACGGGCTGCCGGTTGGTCTATCAGCTCCTGCACACACACGGCCTGGAACGCTTTTACGAGATCGAGCCCACACCCGGCATCCGATTGGCCGCATCCGGTCCCGTCGACGCATTCGCCTACCTCGACGACGACGCCGTGCGCACGCGCCTGCTGGATTTTCGCGACGGTCGCACCGCGCGCGTAACCTTTCGCATCCCCGCCATTCACTGTGCCGCCTGCGTTTGGCTGCTGGAGAACCTGTTTCGCCTCGACCCCGCTATCGGCGAGGCCCGTGTACACTTCCCCCGCAAGGAGCTGTCGCTTCGCTACGACGAAACGCAGATCGAGCTTTCCGGGGTCGTGCGCCTGCTAACTTCACTCGGCTACGCTCCGGACTTGAATCTCAAAAGTCTCGACGCACGCGCCGCCGATCCCGCCGCCAAACGGCTCCTGCTCCAACTCGGAGTCGCCGGCTTCGCGTTCGGCAACATCATGTTGCTCAGTTTCGCCTCATACCTGGGTTTGGACACCTCCGCCGACCACACCCTGCGACGCATGTTCGGCGCCATGAGCATTGCACTCGCCCTGCCCGTGCTGGTTTTCAGCGCCGCCCCCTACTGGATGGCCGCCTGGCTCTGCATGCGCCGTCGCCTGCTGACCATCGAGTTCCCCATCGCCCTCGGCATCCTCGCCCTCTTCATCCAGAGCGTCGTCGAAATCGTCACGGGAACCAGCGAGGGCTACCTCGACTCCTTCACCGGGCTGGTCTTTCTTCTCCTCTGCGGCCGCTGGCTCCAGCAGCGCACCTATGACGGCCTGTCGTTCGAGCGCGACTACAAGGCCTATTTCCCCCTGTCCGCCGTTCGCCGCGAAGGCGACCGCACCCGCACCGTCCCCGTCAACACGCTGGCCGTCGGCGACCGCCTGCTCGTGCGCAACGGCGAGCTGATCCCCGCGGATGCCCTGCTGCGCGCCGGCGACGCTTGCATCGATTACAGCTTTGTCACCGGCGAAGCCGATCCCGTGCGCCGCCAGCCCGGTGACCATCTCTATGCCGGCGGCCGGCAAGTCGGCGGCCTGATCGAAGTCGAAGCGGTGAAGCCGGTCTCGCAGGGGTACCTGACCTCACTCTGGAACCACGAGGCCTTCCGCAAGCCGCGCGTCGCCGCCATCCAGTCGCTGACCGACCGCGCCGGCCGCATCTTCACCTACGCGGTCATCGCCATCGCGATCACCACGGGCCTTGTCTGGCTGCGCATCGATCCGTCGCGCGCGTTGCGGGCCTTCACCTCGGTGCTGCTGGTGGCCTGCCCCTGCGCCCTTGCCCTCACAGCCCCCTTCGCGCTTGGCGCCATGCAGCGCGCGTTCGGCCGCCAGCGCCTGTACCTGCGCAACAGCAGCGTCATCGAAGACATGAGCCGCATCGATACCCTCGTCTTCGACAAAACCGGCACGCTCACGCACCCCGGCGGCCTGGCCCCCGAGTTCGTCGGCACGCCTCTGGGCCCGGACGAGCGCGTCTGGGTCGCCGCCCTCGCCGAGCAGTCCGCCCATCCCGTCAGCCGCCGGCTGGCCGCCCATCTGGCCGCCCCCGCCCCCGCCCCCAGCTCCGCCCCCAGCTCCGCTCCGCCGTCGCACACGCCCTACACCGCCAGCGCCGTCGAGGAAGTGCCGGGCCAGGGCATCCGTGGCCACGTCGCCGGGCATTCCATCGCTCTCGGCACCGCCGCCTTCGTCTCGCCGGACGCCCCCCCCGCCGGCCCCGCCCCCCACCTCCTCATCGATGGCATCATCCGCGGACACTTCCTGCTGCACCATGCCTGGCGCACCGACCTCGCCAGCCTCGCGCGCGAACTCTCCGCCCGCGTCGATCTCGCCGTCCTCTCCGGCGACCACGCCGCCGAAGAACCCGCCCTGCGCGCGCTCTTCGGCCCCCGCGCCTCGCTCCGATTCCAGCAATCCCCGCACGACAAGCTCGCCGCCATCCGCGACCTGCAAACCACCCACGCCCGCACCGTTATGATGGTCGGCGACGGACTCAACGACGCCGGCGCCCTCCGCCAGAGCCACGTCGGCATCGCCGTCACCGAGGACGTCGGCCTCTTCGCCCCCGCCAGCGACGGCATCCTCGATGCCTCCCGCCTGCCGCTCCTCCCCCGTTTCCTCGCCTGCGCCCGCGCCAGCATGCGCATAATTCGGATTGGCTTTGCGATTTCTCTTGTGTACAACCTCGTCGGCATCGGGTTTGCGGCCAGTGGGGCCTTATCGCCCCTCATCGCCGCCGTGCTGATGCCACTCAGTTCCTTTTCGGTGATCGGGTTCGCGCTGACGGCCACACGGGTGGCCGTGTGGCGCCTGGGGGTGGGAGCATGCATCAGTGGCAATGGATGCCCGCGGTCCGACGCCATTGCCGCCGTCGCCTTCCCGCTCCAGGCCGCTGCCGGCGCGGGTGAGGGTTCATGAACGTCATTCTGCTCTTGATGGCGGCCAGCCTCGTGGTGGCCGTCGGGTTTCTGGCCTTGTTTGTGTGGGCCGTGCGCCGCGGACAGTATGACGACACGACAACCCCGGCCATGCGCATGTTGACGGACGACGAGCGCACGCCAGGGAAGAATGCAAAGGGGATGCGGACACCATGAGTAACGTGGAAACGTTCCGGTATGACAACCGCATTGTGCGGGATTTCGCGGTTGCCACCGTGCTCTGGGGCGTCGTCGGCATGCTGGTCGGCCTGATCGCGGCCCTCCAGCTTTTCTGGCCCGCCGCCAACCTCGGCCTGCCCTTCACCACCTTCGGCCGCCTGCGCCCGCTCCACACCAATGCCGTCATCTTCGCCTTCGTCGGCAACGGCATGTTCATGGGCATCTACTACTCCCTCCAGCGCCTCTGCAAAGCGCGCATGTTCAGCGACACCCTCAGCCGCATCAACTTCTGGGGCTGGCAGGCCATCATCGTCGCCGCCGCCGTCACCCTCGTCAGCGGTATTACAACCAGCAAAGAATACGCGGAACTAGAGTGGCCGATCGACGTCGCCATCGCCGCCGTGTGGGTGGTGTTCACCATCAACCTGATGGGCACGATCATCAAGCGCCGCGAGCGCCACATGTACGTGGCCATCTGGTTCTACATCGCCACCGCGCTGACGGTGGCGATGCTGCACATCGTGAACTCGCTGGCCTACCCCGTCTCGTTCCTCAAGAGCTACTCGATCTACGCCGGCGTGCAGGATGCACTGGTTCAGTGGTGGTACGGCCACAACGCCGTCGCCTTCTTCCTCACCACGCCCTACCTCGGGCTGATGTATTACTACCTGCCCAAGGCCGCCAACCGCCCCGTGTTTTCCTACCGCCTCTCCATCATCCATTTCTGGGCCCTGATCTTCCTCTACATCTGGGCCGGCCCGCACCACCTGCTCTACAGCGCCCTGCCCGACTGGGCCCAATCCCTCGGCACGGTATTCTCCATCATGCTGATCGCGCCCTCCTGGGGCGGCATGCTCAACGGGTTGCTCACGCTGCGCGGCGCGTGGGACAAGGTCCGCCAGGATCCCGTGCTGAAGTTCCTGGTCGTGGCCGTCACCGCCTACGGCATGGCCACCCTCGAAGGCCCCCTGCTCTCCATCAAGAGCGTCAACGCCCTCTCCCATTTCACGGACTGGACCATCGCGCACGTCCACACCGGCGCCCTCGGCTGGAACGGATTCCTGACCTTCGGCGTGCTGTACTGGTTGATCCCCCGGCTCTACAACACGAAGCTGTTCTCCACCAAGCTCGCCAACTACCACTTCTGGATCGGCCTGATGGGCATGCTGTTCTACGTGGTCCCAATCTACTGGGCCGGCGTAGCGCAGGGCCTGATGCTCAAGCAGTTCACGCCCGACGGCTTCCTCCAATATCCGAACTTCCTCGAGACCATGCGCGAGGCGCTGCCGATGTGGCGCCTGCGGGCCATCGGCGGCTCACTCTATCTCGGCGGCACGCTTCTGATGGTCGTCAACCTGCTGAAGACCGCGAAGCAAGGCGTCTTCGAGCCCGACACCGAGGCGCAGGCCCCGGCACTCGCACCCGCCCCCGAAGCAGAACTGACCCACGGCGAGGATCACCCCTACCGCCACCGCGCCCTGGAGCGCAAGCCTGTCATCTTCACCGTGCTCACGCTCGCAGCCGTCGCCATCGGCGGACTGATCGAGATGGTCCCCATCTTCGTGATCCGCTCGAACGTCCCCACCATCGCCGCCGTCAAACCCTACACCCCCCTGGAGCTCCACGGGCGCGACCTCTACATCCGCGAGGGCTGCGTCGGTTGTCACTCGCAGCTGGTGCGCCCATTCCGCTCGGAAACCGTGCGCTACGGACCCTATTCAAAAGCCGGCGAGTACGTGTACGACCATCCGTTCCTCTGGGGCTCCAAGCGCACCGGGCCCGACCTGTTGCGCGTCGGCCGCAAGTACCCCGACGCCTGGCACTACAGCCACATGGAGGATCCGCGCCTCGTGTCGCCGGGGTCCATCATGCCGCCCTACCCCTGGCTCAGCCGCCAGCGGCTCAACGTCACCTCCACCGCCCGCAAGATCGCCGTCCTCCGCCAACTCGGGGTGCCCTACCCCGACGGCTATGAACGCCAGGCCTTCGTCGACATGAGCGCCCAGGCCTATAACATCGTGGACAGCCTGAAGTCGGCCGGCATCACCGTCGAGCCCGATCGCGAAATCGTCGCCCTCATCGCCTACATGCAGCGCCTCGGCACCGACGTCCGCTCGGATCTGGCCCCCATGCCCGCGCCCGCGGCGCCCGCCGCGCCGGCAACACCCGCGCCGCCCGCGGCCCCGCC
>CAZWQJ010000042.1:12459-27732 GCA_964635825.1 uncultured Victivallales bacterium
ACGCCATGATTCGCAACGTCCTCGAACATGTCGGTGGCATCGCCACCTTCCCCATCGCGGCCTTTGCCCTCTTCATGCTGGTGTTTGTCGGCATGCTGGTGTGGGTGTCCGTTCTGCGGCGCCCGCACCTCGACCACATGAGCCACTTGCCCCTGCAAGACGATCGCCCCATCCCGCCACAAGGAGGTCTCGGACGATGAGCGAGCAGCCACCCCCGATCATGGACCACGACGCAGACGGCATCACCGAACTGGACAACGAGTTGCCGCGCTGGTGGCTCTGGCTTTTCATCCTCAGTGTGATCTGGGCCGGATGCTACCTGTTCTACTTCCACGTCGCCCGCATCGGACCCTCCTCGCGCGCCGCCTACGAAACCGAGATGACCGCCGCGGGCTGGACCTCCGCCTCGCTGGCCGTCGACGATTCCGCGGCCGCCCCTTCAACCGACACCGCCGTGATCGCGGCGGGGCAGACCCTGTTCGCCAAGAACTGCATCCCCTGCCACCGTCCCGACGCCGGCGGACTGATCGGCCCCAACCTCTGCGATAACTTCTTCATCCACGGCCCCGCCTTCGCGGATTCGCTGCGGACCATTCGCGAGGGCGTCGTGGCCAAGGGCATGATCTCCTGGAAGACCGTCATGCCCCCATCCGACATTCAGGCCGTGGCCAGCTACATCTGGACCCTGCGCGGCACCTCGCCCGCCAACCCCAAGGCGCCCGAAGGATACGAACCGGGCAAGGAACCCGCCGCCCTGGCCGCACCAGCCGCCGACACCAACACTGTCCCGACAGAAACAGCCGTGGCGCCGCCCGCCACCGGCACCACTTGAAGAACCGGCCCGCGAACCGCGGGCCCTCCAGCGCCATCGCCGCCCCTGCCCCCCCCCATTCTGGAGGATCGCCTCCATCTGCGTTCTCGATTTCACACGGCGGCTGCGGTAGGCTCTTTACTCGGGTCACCAATATGAGCACGTCCACCGAACAAGTCCTGCACCAGCCCGACTGGAACAACTTTCGCGATCACATACCGACTGCCGACCAGCAGGGCCGCCGCCTGTGGATCTTCGCCAAGAAGCCGCACGGGGCCCTGCATCGCGCCCGCACCTGGGTAAGTGCCTTGCTCCTCCTCATCCTCTTCGGCGGACCCTTTGTGCGCATCAACGGCAACCCGCTCCTGATGATGAACATCCTCGAACGCAAGTTCGTAATCTTCGGCCAGATCTTCTGGCCCCAGGACCTGTTCATCCTCGCCATCGCCATGATCACCGCCTTCGTCATGATCGTCCTCTTCACCGCCGTCTACGGACGCATCTGGTGCGGGTGGCTCTGTCCGCAAACCGTGCTGATGGAAATGGTCTTCCGCAAAATCGAATATGCGATCGAGGGTGATGCTCACCACCAGCGCGCCCTCGCCGCCGCCCCCTGGACCGCCGGCAAGATCGCGCGCAAAGCCGCCAAGCACGCCATCTTCCTCGCCATCTCTTTCGTCATCGGCAACGTCCTCTTGTCCTACATTGTCGGCAGCGATGCGCTGCTCGCCATCATCACCGACGACCCCCGCCTCCACCTCAAGGGCCTCGGCGCCATGACCCTCTTCACACTCCTCTTCTACGGCCTCTTCGCGCGCTTCCGGGAGCAGGCCTGCACCTTCATCTGCCCCTACGGCCGCTTCCAGTCCGTGCTGCTGGATGCCAACTCGATCGTCGTGGCCTATGACCACCGTCGTGGCGAACCGCGCGGCAAGGCACTGCGCAACCAGTTCCACCCCGAACGCCGCGCGGCCGGCACCGGCGACTGCATCCACTGCGGCCAGTGCGTCTCCGTCTGCCCCACCGGCATCGACATCCGCAACGGCACCCAGATGGAATGCGTCAACTGCACCGCCTGCATCGACGCCTGCAACGGCGTCATGGATCGCCTCCAGTTCCCCCGCGGACTGATTCGCTTCGCGTCCGAGAACGGCATCAATCTGGGCGAGCGCCTGCGCCTCACCCCGCGCATCGCGGCCTACACCGTGATCCTGATCGCCCTCGGAGGCCTCCTGACCTACCTGATCGGGAGCCGCGCCGATGTCGAAGTCAGCCTCCTGCGCGCGCCCGGCGGCCTCTACCAGACCATGCCCAATGGCGACTTCACCAACCTCTACCTGATGAAGGCCATCAACAAAACCGGCCACGACATCCCGCTGGATCTGCGCGTCGAGGATCCCGCCGGCGGCATCGTCACCATCGCCGGGGCCCCCATGACCGTGAAGAAGGCGGCACTGATCGAATCCGCCGCCGTCGTGCAACTGCCCCCGGCGCAGGTGGCCGGCCGCCAGACGCGTCTCCGCGTCGGCGTCTATGCAGGCGACCGTCTCGTACAAACCATCAAAACCAGTTTCGTGGGGCCCTGACCGAGCGACGCCATGGACACCACGCCCTCCACCCCCGCCCCACGCAGCCGCCGCAGCCCCTGGCCGCACGCCATCACCGCCGTCTACATCGCCTTCGCCGCTGCCATGGTCGCCTTCGTCATCTTCACCACGCACAGTCCCACCGACCTGGTCACACCGGACTACTACGAACGCGAACTGCAACATCAGGATCACCTCGAGCGCGAACGGCGGGGGATGGCCGCAACGGACTATGCCTTCACGGTCGACACCGGCGCCCGCCAGCTCGCCCTGCGCTTCCCCGCTGGCCCTGCCGTCACGGGCTCGATCCTGCTCTATCGCCCGTCCGATGCCACCCTGGATCGAACCGTGCCCATCGCCACGGATGCCGACCGCCGCCAAATGGTCGATCTCTCCGGCTGTGTGCCAGGCCTGTGGAAAGTGGAAGTCCAGTGGGAGCAGGGCGGCGTCGGCTTCTATCGCGAACACACACTGGTGACACCATGACCATCGAATGGGGCGCCGCCTTTCTCCTGGGCCTTCTCGGCAGCGCGCACTGCGTGGGCATGTGCGGCCCCATCGCCCTCGCCCTGTCCGGAGGCCAGGCCTCGCGCGCGCGCTTTGTGGCCGGACGCTGCGCCTACAACGCCGGCCGCGTGCTCACCTACGCCGTGATCGGAATCCCCTTTGGACTCTTCGGCCAGGCCCTGCGCATGGCCGGTCTGCAACAGGCACTTTCGATCGCTTCCGGGGTCGTACTTCTGCTCGGCGCCCTGGCCTACGCCGGTGCCGGCCGCTGGTGGCATCCATCCGGAACCCTTGCCAATTGGACCGGGGGTATGAAGCGCTTATGGGCACGCCTGATCGTGAAGCGCTCCTTGCCGGCGCTGTTCGGTGTCGGCCTCCTGAATGGCCTGCTGCCCTGCGGCCTGGTCTATGCTGCCCTCGTCGGCGCCGCCGCCACCGGCAGCGCACGTAGCGGCGCCCTTTTCATGCTCATCTTTGGCCTCGGCACCTTCCCCGTCATGCTCGCCGTTTCCCTCGCCGGGCACCTGCTCCAGGCCCGCGCCCGCCGCATCCTCCAACCCCTGATCCCGGTCGGATTGGCCATCGTCGCCAGCCTCCTCATCATCCGCGGCCTCGGCCTCGGCATCCCCTATCTCAGCCCCGCCTTCCACAATAACGCCCCGCACTCCTGCTGCGGTCACAATACGCAAGCTCCTTAACAACAATAGCTTGCGAAACAGAACACGTCCGCCACCCCTCCTCACTCCGCATCGCCAGACATGATCACACTTTATAAAGTGTGATCATGTCGATTTTGATGCAAGCACGCGTAAGGAGCGCTCGCTCTCTCCGATTGATGTGTGCAGGGACAACCGGTGTGGAGCCACCGGCCCCTCACGCGACGCGGCGCTGGAAGCGGGGTGGAACTGCTCCTCATCCACCGTTTTGGAGTGCATGTTCCCCGCTTTCGGCCCGCACCCTTTTACTTACCCAGCCGGCTGCCTCACGCGGCCAGCGTCCATACCCCACCGCAGAGGGTTTGGACCCCTCTCCTTCGTGTGCTTCGTGACCTTCGTGGTGAAACGCCCCGCGGAAACCCAGAAGTCGCCCGCCTCCTGCACGCAAAACGACTATTGACGGCGTGTGGCCGAAAACCGAATCTCCCCCCATCGGCCTACGAAAGGAATATCGGATGAATGCGGTCGGCTTCCTGCTTGCGCTCGTGGTGGCCCCCTTGGCCTTTGCCGCGCCCGCCCCGGTCCTCGATCTCACGTGGGATGCGCTGCGCGCCCGTGGCGCCATCCTCGACGGACAGGTGGCCCGAACACCCACGGGCGGCTACCTCCTGACTGTGGCCAACACGAACGACTCACCCCAAACGTTCCGCGTGCTCTCGCTCGCCGCCCCCGCCATCACGCAACCCGCCTACGCGCTCGAAGGCATGGTCGCCTACCGCGGCGTCGAGGGCGATGGCTACCTCGAACTGTGGAATCACTTCCCCGATGGCCATGCCTACTTCTCCCGCACCCTCGCCAAGGATGGCCCCCTCGGACTCCTTCGCGGCACCTCCGATTGGCGCCTCTTCCATCTCCCCTTCTATGTCCGCAACGCGCAGGGTTGGTCCACGGATCGCCCCTCGCTCCTCGAACTCAACATCGTCCTGCCCGCCAGGGGCACCGTCTCCCTCGGCCCCATCCGCCTGGTCGACATCGACCCCGCCACTCTGGATCCCGTCGTGCGCCGCCTCACCACGGCCTGGTGGACGCCCCCCATCGGCAACCGCATCGGCACCGTCACCGGGATTCTCGGCGGCCTCGCCGGCGTGCTCATCGGGGTGCTGGGCGGCCGTGGCCGCGCACCGCGCCTGGTCATGGGCCTGCTCACCGCCATGCTCGTGATCGGCATCCTGTGCCTCGCCGTCGCCATCGGCGCCATCACCGCCCGGCAACCTTACCACGTCTGGTATCCCCTGCTCCTCCCCGGCGTCATCCTCACCGCCGTCAGCGCCACCCTCTCCCCCCGCCTCCGCCGCCACTACCGCACCCGCGCCCCCCACCAGCCTGCTCGGTGACCCACCGGTGGCCCGTGCGCTCCGCATCCGCCTCAAGCATGGTGCACGGTAGGGCGCGGGCTGCGCACGCGCCCCCCTCCCCCAGAATCATCAGCCCGCCTCCACCAGTAGGGCGCGGGCTGCGCACGCGCCCCCACCCCTCCCCCCCAGAATCTCCTATCAGACCGCCTCCACCGCGATTATGATTTCCCCCCATATGACCACCGCCACCCAGAAACTCGTCGCGGCCATCCTCGTGGCCGACCGCCCCGGCATCATGCGCGACGTCACCACCGCCGTCACCGACCTCGGCGGCAATATCGATGGCGTCAGCCAGACCGTCGTCGAAGGCTACTTCTCGATCGTCCTCACCGCCTCATTCCCCGCCCCCCTCACACCGCCCGCGCTGCACGACGCCATCGCCCACTCCTTCCGCGACGGCGAGGCCTCCGTCGTCGTGCGCCCCTACGCCCCCGTCCCCCGCGAGCCGCGCCTGCACAGCGGCCAGCGCTACGTGCTCGTCATCGCCGGCCAGGACAAACCCGGCATCCTCAAGCGCGCCACCACCGCCCTCGCCGCCCGCGGCATCAACATCGAGGACTGGACCTGCCAGTTCGAAGGCGCGCGGGTCAGCTACATCGGCTTCATCACCGTCCCCGCCTCCGTGCGCATCGCCGATGTGCAGCGCGAACTCCAGCGCACCCTCGGCGAACTCGACATGCGCTGCAGCCTGCAGCACGAAAATATCTTCCGCGCCACCAACGAGGTCGGCCCCATCAAAGCGCTTCTGAAGGAGGCCTCCGATGCTGCCCGCGGGTGATGTACTCTCCACCTTGCGCATGCTCCAGGAAGAAAACCTGGACGTGCGCGCCGTCACCATGGGCATCAACCTCGGCGACTGTGCCGGCGGCGACATCGCGCGCGTGGCCGCCGCCGCGAGCGCCAAGATCCGCGACCGCGCCGCCAACCTCGTCGCCGTCTGCGACGCGCTCACCACCGAGTACGGCATCCCCATCGTCAACAAGCGCATCGCCATCTCGCCCGCCAGCATGCTCCTCGAAGGCCACCACGGCCACGATGCCGCCCTGTGCCTGGCCCGCGCCCTCGATGAGGCCGCCGCCGCCGTACGCGTCGACCTGATCGGCGGCTTCACCGCCCTCGTCCAGAAGGGCATCACCCCCGGCGAACGCCTGCTCATCGAATCCCTGCCCCACGTACTCGCCGCCACCCGCCGCGTCTGCGCCTCCGTCAACGTCGCCACCACCCAGGCCGGCATCAACGTCGACGCCGTCAACCTCGTCGCCGCCACCATCCTGGAAATCGCACGCGCCACCGCCGACCAGAATGGCTTCGGCGCCGCCAAGCTCGTCGTCTTCGCCAACAGCCCCCAGGACAACCCGTTCATGGCGGGCGCGTACCTCGGCGCCGGCGAACCCGAGTGCGTCATCAACGTCGGCGTCAGCGGACCCGGCGTCGTCAAACGCGCCGTGGAGCGCCTCACCGCCCGTTCGCCCGGCTGCACCCTCGACGACATCGCCGAAGAAGTGAAACACACCGCCTTCCGCGTCACCCGCGTCGGCGAACTCATCGGCCGCGAAGCCGCCTCGCGCCTCGGGCTCCCCTTCGGCGTCGTCGATCTTTCGCTCGCCCCCACCCCCCGCGTCGGCGACAGCATCGGCGAAATCTACCAGGCCATGGGCATCGCCAAACTCGGAGCCCCCGGCACCACCGCCGCCGTCGCCCTCCTCAATGACGCCGTCAAAAAGGGCGGCGCCTTTGCCTCCAGTGCCGTCGGCGGACTCTCCGGCGCCTTCATCCCCGTCATGGAGGATCACGCCCTCGCCGAGGCCGTCGCCGCCGGCACCCTCACCCTCGAAAAACTAGAAGCCATGACCGCCGTCTGCTCCGTCGGCCTCGATATGATCCTCCTGCCCGGCAACACCTCCCCCGCCGCCATCGCCGGCCTCATCCTCGACGAAGCCGCCATCGGCACCACCAACAACAAAACCACCGCCGTACGCGTCATCCCCGTCCCCGGCAAACTCGTCGGTGACTTCGTCGACTTCGGCGGCCTCTTCGGCTCCGGCACCGTCTGCCGCATCAATTGCCCCGACGGCGCCGAAACCTTCGTCCAGCGCGGCGGCCACATCCCCGCCCCCCTCCGCAGCCTCGGTAATTGACGCCCAGGTTTCCTCCGAGGGGGCGCGCACAACGGCATCGAGCGCGACTTGAGCCCAATGCGCATTGCGGCCCAATCAGCAGGAAAGTGCCTGTCGGCTACGTACCCACCCCTTTGCGGGATGTATGGCGGCCCGTTGAAAAACCGGTCGCCACTCAGGTGGGCCCAGTGACAACGTCTATTCCGGGTCTTCCGATGGAGGGACCGGCTCCGTCCGGTCCGTCCGGAGTCTTTCAACGGGCTGCTCGGCACCACCGGTTCGCCGCGCGACAAGGCTATGTCACTTCGGTGGAGGTTACAGGGCCTGGATGAAGTCGCGGAAATGCAGGATGCGCCTGCTGTTCTCCCGCCGGAACAGCAAGTGCTCGAAGTCCTTCTGCTTCTGTCTCAGATCCACCGATTGCAGCAACTTCTCCACCGCCGCCTTCAATTCCGGCAAGTCATGAACGCCGCAGCGTGCCGCCAGAAATGAATAGTCCGGCGGCGTCTGCGCCAGCAGGAACATGACATCGTAGTAATCCCGACCCTTGCCTCTGTTGAGCAGGGCGGAAACCTTCATGGCGCACAGCACCTCGTCAGGCGGTACCGGGAAGGCGAAGTAGAACCCGCACCCCTTGATGAGCCCCAACTTCGGCGCGTACGGAACTCCCTGATCCTGGGCCTCAAGCTTCAACATGAACCGCTCATCTCGGTGCCCAGATAGACCCAGTTCAAACAGCAGCTCGGGGAAGTGCAAGCTGCGACGGTATGCGCTCAACCGAGGTCGAAGGTCTTGTCCCTGAAGGTGATCCAGTTCATGTTCTGATTCTTGTAGTATGCAAATACCGTGCATTACAGAAACAGACTCAACATCCTATTCAGTGTCTACGCAGGTGGATCCAGTGGTTCAACCAGGATCTGCCCGAACCGCTAGGGGACATTCTTCTCCAGTATCGCGTCGGTGAACATGATGTGCCCGTATAGCGGCCCCCAGGCGCCATCGCTCTGCCGATCCTGGCTGAGGTCGAGCGTGTGAAGCTGGACCGCCCCGCTCCGTTTTGCCGCCACCTGGGCCGTCACGCTTCGCGTCGTGCGGTATCGCAGCGCAGTGTGCGTCGTATCCGTCGCTTCGATCACGCTCTCTTCCTTCCATTCCGCGCTGACAATCGTCGCGCGCAGGATGGCGGCATCCGGAAGGGCGTCGCGGGTGATGCTCTCCGCCTTCGCCTTGAGCGCCGCGAGATCGCCTCCGCCATAGCGGTCGGAGGTCATGCGCGTTTGCTCCACGCGGGCTTGCCGCAGCGCGGCGTCCCGCGCCTCCAGGCCGCCGGCCCGCGTGCGCAGGGCGGCCACCCGCGCGTCCCCCGCACCGGCCACGCCGGCCGCCACATCGATGGCCCGGCGCAACTCCCCAAGCTGGCTCTTCTCCATCAACACCGCCTGGGCGCCCGCCACCTCCTGCTGCGTCAGAAAGGAGTCGATCTCCTCCGCGCGCCGCTCCGCGTCCTCCAACGAGCGCTGCACATGCGCCTTGAAGGAATCCTCAAAAGCCGTCACCGCGTAACGGAGTTGCCGTTCGGCCTCGGCCAGCGCGTCCCCGCCCGCCGTCACGCCCGCCTTCTCGTACTCCGCGAGCAAGGCCTTCGCCTCCTCACACAGCGACTGTCGCTGCGCCAGCTCTGCCGGATCGCTCGTGCTGGACGGAGTCAGGTACTTCGCCGCGTTATGTTCGGCATTGCCCGGCCACATCACGTAGGGATTGAGCCGCTGCAGCCAGGCCTCCTCCGCCGACTCGGCCTGCGCATCCGCGGCCGCCGCCTGGGCCGCGCCGGACTGGAACTGGACGATGCGCGCCTCCGCGGCGGAAATGCGGTCGGCAACCTCACGCATCTCCGGGGCATCCGGACTCGCCTGCGCGCCGTAGTCCTTCGCAATCCCCGCCATCGTCGCCTTCGCCTCCTCCACCGCGGCGCGCGACGCCTCCCCCTTGTAGTCAGCCGAGGAAACGCCACCCAAAATGCGCTCCACCTTGTCCAGGCTCCGGTTCGCCTCCTTCAGGCGGAACAGCACGCTCGACGGCAGCTTGTCGCTCGTCGACGACACAGCCGCCGCAGCCGGGACTGCGGCGCCGGCCGCTGCCTTCGGCTTGCGTGCCGCGATGTCCTTGCGCAGCTTCGCGCACTTCTGTTCGAGAGAAGCAACCTGCGTGTTCGCGGGATCTGCGCCCTTCAGCGACGCCACCGCCGCCTCCGCCTCGGCAAGACCGGCCTCCGCCTGCGCCAGCCGCCCATTGAAAAAGTGGCTCTGCGCCTCGCGAAGCGACCCGCTCGCCTGCTTCGCCAGCGCCGCGGCATCCTGCCCCCGCACTGGGCCAACCCATGCCAGACACAGCCAAACAATACTGCATGCAATCGCAGCACTTCTCATACCGGGCCTCCTTCAACGAGTTCCAACCGATCTAAGACAGATCGCCGGAAAACTCAAGCCTGCTGAGATTGCCTTCATGCATTCGACACGTTAACTCCTTGTTGAGACGAACCTTGCGCCGATTTTTACCCCAAAAAGGGGGCTTAACGGCCGTTTCCGGGGGTGGAATCCGCGATGCAAGGGGCGACGGGGGCTTTTGGGCTCCCGGACTCGCGAAGATGGCAGTCCTCTACGTGCTTGTGGATCAGGTGGGTGCGGCTAGAATGCGGCCGATGACTGCTTCGCTTTCAGCCCCGCCCACGCTTTCCGCCGCTGACTCCGCGCGTGTGCTCGCCGTGCTGAAACAGTACTGGGGCTACGATGCGCTGCGCCCCCTGCAGGCCGAGGCCATCGCCTGCGCCCTCGCGGGACGCGACGCGCTGACCGTCTTGCCCACCGGCGGCGGCAAGTCGCTCTGCTACCAGATCCCGCCCCTCCTGGACGGATCGCTCGATGTCGTCGTCTCGCCGCTCATCGCGCTGATGAAGGATCAAGTCGACGGCCTGCGCGAGTCGGGCTACCCGGCCGCCGCCCTCCACAGCGGCATGGACGCCGCCGGCCGCCGCGACGTCCACGCCGCCTTGCGCAGTGGCCGCACCCGGCTGCTGTTCGTGTCGCCCGAACGGCTCGTCATGGACGACTTCCTCGAAACCCTCAAGGGATTATCCGTGCGGCGCTTCGCCATCGACGAGGCCCACTGCATCAGCCAATGGGGCCACGACTTCCGCCCCGAGTACCGCCAACTCGCCGTGCTGCGCCGCCAGTTCCCGTCCGCCAGCCTGCACGCCTGCACCGCCACCGCCACACCGCGCGTGCGCGAGGACATCGTCGCCCAACTGCAACTGCGCGACCCCGCCGTGCTCGTGGGCTGCTTCGACCGCCCCAACCTCATCTACCGCGTGCTGCCGAAGACCGATGTGCGCGAGCAGACCGCCGCCGCCATCGCACGCCACCCCGGCGAGGCCATCATCGTCTACTGCCTCAGCCGCAAGGATACCGAGTCGCTCGCGGCGTGGCTGAAAACCCGCGGCGTGCGCGCCGCGGCCTATCACGCGGGCATGGACAGCACCGACCGCCACCGCACCCAGGAGGCCTTCGCCGACGAGTCGCTCGATGTCGTCGTCGCCACCGTCGCCTTCGGCATGGGAATCGACCGCAGCAACGTCCGCGGCGTCGTCCACACCTCGCTGCCCAAGTCGATCGAACACTATCAGCAGGAGACCGGCCGGGCCGGCCGCGATGGACTCGAAGCCGAGTGCGTCCTCTTCTACTCCGCCGGCGATGTCATGCGCTGGAAATCGATCCTGGAGAAGCGCCAGGAGGAAGCGGACGACGAGATCGTGGAGCGCACCTGCGAGCAGGAGGCGGCCCTCGTGGCGGCGCGGCGTGTGCAGGAGGAACTGCTGCGCGGCATGCAGCGGTTCTGCGCCTCCGCCCGCTGCCGCCATCGCGCCCTCTCCGAATACTTCGGCCAACCGTACGAACGCCCAAACTGCGGCGCCTGCGATGTCTGCCTCGAAGAGGTCGAGGAGATGGCCGACGGCACCGTCCTCGCCCAAAAGGTGCTCTCGTGCGTCGCGCGCGTGGACCAGCGCTTCGGCATCGGCCACGTCGTGGATGTCCTGCTCGGAGGCGAAACCGAGGGCATCCGCCGCGCCGGCCACGAATCCCTCAGCACCTACGGCCTCGTCAAGGACCTCTCGCGCAACGCCCTCATGGCCGTCGTCTACCAGTTGATCGACCACGGCCTTCTCACGCGAACCGAAGGCGACCGCCCCATCCTGCAGCTCAACACCGCCTCCTGGGCCGTCCTGCGCGGACAACAGCCCGTCCGCCTGCTTCAGCCGCGCGAGAAACTCCGCAAGCGCACCGCCCGCGCCGAACAATCCATGGAGGGCGTCGACGAGGCCCTGTTCGCCGCACTGCGCGAGTGGCGCCAGCAGGAGGCCCAGCAGCGCCGCCTGCCCGCCTACGTCATCTTCCACGATACCACCCTCGCCGAACTCGCCCGCCGCCGCCCCCGCAACCTCGCCGGCCTCGATGGCATCACCGGCATCGGCGAACGCAAACGCGCCCAATGGGGCGAAGCCGTCTGCCTCGTCATCGATTCCTATATCAAAGCCGGCCGCGGCACCACGGACTAACCCGCCACCGGTGGGCCGGGCGCTCCGCGCGCGGCCGGGCTATGGGGAACCGGCTTCAAAAGACGCTCGGCGCAGCCTCGCTCTCCAGGGGATGCCGATCGCAATCGCCCTTTCCTCGCGCCGTCCGGGATCATAGGATGGGCCCCATGCAGACGAATTCAAGCGTCCCCACGTCCTGGCGTTCCGCCCTGTGGTCGATGCGCGGCGTCGCGGCCTTCTCCATCGTCTATGCGTTGGTCGCCAGCATCGCCACCACGCGCACCTCCAACTCCGAGTTTCTGCTCTATATCGGCGTGATGGTGGTGCTGTTCGCCCTCGTCGCCTGGCTGCATGCGCGCATCCACATCTCCCAGGGTGCCCTCTGGTGCCTCAGTATGTGGGGCTTCCTCCACATGGCCGGTGGGTTGGTGCCCGTGCCCGCCTCCTGGCCCATCGAGGGCGACACCCGCGTCCTCTACAGCTGGTGGCTGATCCCCGGCCTCCTGAAATACGACATGATGATCCACGCCTACGGGTTCGGCATCACCACCTGGGTCTGCTGGCAGGGGCTGAGTGCCGCCATGCGACCACTCGGTGCCGTGCGTCCCACCTTCGGACTGCTGACCCTTTGCGTCGCCGCCGGCATGGGCTTCGGCGCCCTCAACGAGATCGTCGAGTTCGTCGCCACCCTCACCGTTCCCGAAACCAACGTCGGCGGTTACCTGAACACCGGTTGGGACCTCGTCTCCAACTTCGTCGGCAGCACCCTCGCCGCCATCGTCATCCGCGTCACCCACCGCCCGCGGCCGGCCTGAGCGCCTTCCCGACGTGCCGCACAAAGCGCGTCCAGGCATCCTGCTGAAGGGCGAGCGCCTCCCGCCCCGCCGCCGTAAGCCGGTACACGCGTACCTGGCGGGCGGGTCCCGCCGCCACCACCCGACTCCGCACGAGCCGCCGCCCTTCCATCCGGGCCAGCAACGGATAGAGGTTACCGAAACTGAGGCGCACATAGCCACCGGTGCGCGTGTAGAGCGCCTTGCGAATGGCATAACCATGCCGAGCCGCCTCGCGCAGCGTCGCCAACACCAGCAACTCCGTACACCCATGCAGCATCGATCGAAACAGCCACCCGCCGCGGGTATTCAAAGCCGCCTTCTCCGTTGGCCGCATGTTGCCCACCTCCCCTATCGTCCGATCCGCCCACCACATCGCGCCCATGATATATCGATGACCGATATATCATCAACGACATATCAGGAGAACAGCGCCCGGGCTGGCGGGGACAGGCGTGGCGCGTCATGCCACAGCACTCCATGCCCACCCCCGCAGGCGCGGCTTGCCGTGGGGAGGGCGATGCGGTAGCGTGGGGGTTGTCGACGATACCACGAAAGAGGCAATTCCCATGCGATTTTGGCAATGGCATTTACCGTCGGGCGTGCGGAGGCTCGCCGCAGGGGCCATCGCGGCAGGCGTCCTCGCCGGCGCGGGTTGTTCGTCGATCGGCCTGCAACCCGGTTCCAGCAAACCGCTGCGCGTGGGCATGGCGGCCGACACCCCTCCGCTCACCTACCAGGAGGGCGAGGACGTTCTCGGGATCGAGGTCGATTGTGCCGGTCTGGCGGCCGCGCGCCTCGGGCGCCCGCTTCGGATCGAGCGGCTGCCCTTTGGCAGCCTGATCGAGAAGCTGCGCGCCGGCGAGATCGACGTCATCATGAGCGGCATGGCCTGCACCGAGGCGCGCTCCCAGTCCGTGGCCTTTACGGACCCGTACCTGCGCATGACCCTCAAGTGCATGGCTCGCACCGCCGACGTCGCGCGCTACAACAGCGACCTCGACCTGAAGAAGGCCAAGGTGAAGGTGGCCGCGCAGCCCGGCACCATCGCGGCCGACTTCATGCGCTACTACTTCTTCGGCGCCACCAGCAAGACCTTCATCGACCCGATCCAGGCGCCCGACATGTTGCTGCGCGGCGAGATCGACCTCTACTTGCACGATTCACCCGTGATCGACTGGCTGGTTTCCGCCAACCAGGGTGAACTGGCGGCCGTCGAGGAGCTGCTGATGCGCCAGGAGCTGGCCTGGGCCGTCCGCCTCCACGATCGCCCCCTCCACCGCGCCCTCAACCGCATGCTCCGCGAGTGGCGCCAGGACGGCACCCTCGCCCGTGTTTTCGAACGCTGGATTCCGGACCCGCTCGCCCCACCGCCCACCGCCGCCGATATCCCTGGCCTCGATCAGAGCGTGCTCCTGCTCCGCCTCCAAGGCGAAAACACCCTCACCGGACGCACCGCCACCGTCAATGTGGATGGCGAACTCTCACGCGACTGGACCCTGCAGGACCGCGTCTGGCTGGCGCTATACTTGCCGCCGGGCGAGCATCTCATCCGCGCCGCCGCCGAGGGCTGCACGACCGTCGAACAAACCGTGGGCCTGCCCGTCGGCAGTGGCGCCCGCGTGACAATGACGCTGAAGCCGTCGTCGCCCCCCGCCCCATGACGGACGCCTTCGACCACGTCATCGACCGGCGCGGCACCGACAGCTACAAGTGGCAGCGTTATGCCGGCCGCGACATCCTCCCCATGTGGGTCGCGGATATGGACTTCGCCTCGCCGCCGGCGGTCCTCGACGCCATCCAACGCCGCACCGCTCACGGCATCTTTGGCTACTCAGGCCCCACCCGCTCCGTGGTGGAATCCGTCATGGCCATGCTCGAGCAGGAGTATGACTGGCGCATCGAGGCCGAGTGGCTCGTGTGGACGCCGGGGCTGGAGGTGGCCCTCAACGTCGCCTGCCGCCTGATCGAACGCGAACGCGATGGCGTCCTCACCACCGTCCCCGCCTATCCGCCCTTCCTCCAGGCCCCGCGCTTTACCGCCCGCATGCTCCGCTCCCACACCCTCGTGGACAACGGCCAGCGCTTCGGCTTCGACTTCGACCGCTTCATCGACGATTTCGACCCGCTGACCCGCCTCTTTCTCTTCTGCCATCCGCAGAACCCAACCGGTCGCGCCTGGACCCGCCCCGAGCTGGAGCGCGTCGCCGAAGTCTGCCTGCAGCAGGGCGTCATGGTCTGCTCGGACGAGATCCACAACGGACTGGTTCTGGAACCGGACCGCCCACACCTGCCTTTCGCCATGGTCTCGCCCGATCTGGCGGCGCGCACGATCACCCTCATGTCCCCGAGCAAGACCTTTAATCTCGCCGGGCTCATGTGCGCCTACGCGATCATCCCCGACCGCACCCTGCGCCGTTCGTTCCAGCAGGCGGCGCGCGGCATCATCACCGAGTTGAATGCGTTCGGGTTCGTGGCGTGCGAGGCCGCCTACCGCCATGGCGCCGCCTGGCGCGTGGACCTGCTGGACTATCTGCGCGGCAATCGCGATCGCGTGGAAGCCGCCGTCGCGCGCATGCCAGGGTTGTCCATGCGGCATGTCGAGGCCACCTACCTCGCCTGGATCGACTGCCGCGGCGCCCTTCTGGAACACCCCGCCGCCTTCTTCGAGGCCGCCGGCGTGGGCTTATCCGACGGCGTGGCCTTCGGCGCACCCGGATTCGCGCGCCTGAATTTCGGCTGCCCGCGCGCCACGCTGGA
>CAZWQJ010000043.1:0-27519 GCA_964635825.1 uncultured Victivallales bacterium
TGTGCGTTTTGTGTCTTTTTGTGGCTGAAGTCCTGTTTGGTTACGGCTACGCCGCGCTGGGCAATATGCGCGCTAATCTCCGCGACCCGCTTCGCGTCGCTGTCCACTTGCTTTCAGCAACGTTTCGAGAAAATGTTCACGGATGCGGTAGAAGGACTTTATCCTGTCTACCTTTGCCAGAAGCGCTTCCCGGTCTACCGTTGCGGTGTGCTTTACCGCCAGCAGCATCTTGTTCTTCGCCGTGTGTTCCAAGGAAATGAACTCAAGAATCTGGGTTGTGTAGCCATGCGCCTCGAGTAGGAGGGCACGCACGCTATCCGTTACCATTTCCGCTTCCTGGCCAAGGTGAAGACCAAAGGTGAGTATAGGTTCCAAAATCTCAGGGCTGCACATTTGTTGCCTGATTTGCTTGTGGCAACAAGGGGCACACATGATGATCTCCGCACCAGAGTGGATGCCCAGGTGAATGGCATGATCGGTTGCCGTATCGCAAGCATGCAGTGCAATCACAATGTGGATTGCTTCTGGCGCATAGCTGCCGACCTCACCTTGATTAAACCACAAGTTGTCTATGGCGAGTGTTTTTGCGACCTCATTACACATCCGCACGAGATCTTCTCGCAACTCGATGCCCGTCACGTGCGCCTGGATATGTAGCGAGTTCCTGAGGAACTCATGGACGGCAAAGGTCAGATACCCTTTTCCAGACCCGAAATCCACCACGCGGACGGCATTCGTATTCGAGATTTGGGATGACGCCCATGCATGCTGGAAGATCTCCAGGAACTTATTGATCTGCTTCCACTTGCGGGACTTGGATGGGATGACGAGATGGTTCGCGTCGGTGATTCCCAGCGCCGTCAGGAATTGGCAATGGGGGTCAAGCAGACGCTCCTTGTCTCGATCGTGCTTGTCGGTCGGTACCGCCGCGTGGCTCGGGGCGCTGCGACTCCATGTGCATTTACCCTTCCGGCTAAACTCCACCTGAACATCCTCCGTTGTGGAGAAACAGTGGGCGCTCATGAACGGTTCTCCAAGGAGTCCGGCAATCGTCTCGACGCCGGTGTCCACGTCGACATTCTTCGCTTCTTCCTTGGTCTTGTAGCAATAGGTCAGGGAAAGGTTCTTCTGCCCCCTAACGGTAAGCATCCTGACAAGAATGCGTGTCGGCCCTGATGCCGGGCCTCGTTGTTTCCCGAGAACAAGTTTAACAAATGTATTCTGCGCAAGGCTGTTCCTGAGAAGGTCCAGGAACCGATCTCTATAGTTGGGGTCCTGGTAAGGAGAGACAGTATCGGTCATTTGCGGCTCTTTCCCTATCCCTTCGGCTACACCGTCGGAATCGGTTGGACGGTGCCGTCCGGGCCGATCATGAGGCCGGCGTCCTTCAGCGCGGCATTGGCCTTTGAGAGAGCGGTGCTGCGGACTTTTTCTTTCTCCGCCCGTTCGGTGGCCGCCGTATTGGCCCAGGTGGAAAGGTTTTGGAGCGCCTTCACGCTCAGGTTGGCGGTCTCGATCACCCGCTTGAAGCCTTCTTCGTTCTGCATGTAGAATCGAACGCCCTCCGCCACGCGGCTGACCGTGATTCGGGGGCCCGCCGTATCGCGGTCAGAGATCGAACCGGCCTTGCGCTCCTTGCGGGGGTAAAGCTTGAAGGCGTCCTGCCCCATGACTTTGCGCCAGTAGAATCCATCCGGACATTCACTCGGCGGTTGCTTACCCTTCACTACGTGCCCTGCGGCGTACTCGTTCATGCGGTCGCTCCTGTTCTGCAGTGTGCGGTTTGTTGGGCTTAGATCGTGCAGGGGAGTATACTCGCCGGACAACAAGAAGGCCAACCGGTTACGGAGGAGCACCCACCGGATCGATCGAGGCGGGCGCGCCTACGACGTGCTTCTGGTTTGTGGGCGAGCCGGTTGATGGGTGTACGCAGAAATGCGGCCGACACAGAGGTCGGCCCTCCATGGATGATTTTCATACGGGGGTATTCAGCGGGCTCCTGCGCTCGTCCATCCTCAAGGCAGAGGGAGAGGGTCGGCGTAGACTTCGAGTTCGGCGACGGTCATTTGTGAGCCGGGCTGGTTGGGGCCGTCTGCAATGCGAGACTTCCCCGCGTTGACCGCCCCAGCTGGATCCGGTATTCTTCTTGCATGACCGCCGCCGAAAAACTGGTAGCCGAGGCGCTGGCGATGCCGGCGCAGGTGAGGGCGTTTATGGCCGAGAAGCTGATTGAGAGCTTGGACGCAACGAGTGCCCCTGACCTATCGGACGCGTGGCGCGAGGAAGTGCGCCGCCGTTGCCGCGAGATCGACGCGGGCCAGGTTGAACTTCGCGACGCTGCAGCCGTATTCACGAAAGCCTACGCGGCGCTGGGATGAAGCCGTTACGCTTCCACCCACAAGCCGAGGCTGAAATGGTTGACGCGGCCGCGTGGTATGAAGCTCAGCAGGCCGATCTGGGTAAGCGCTTTCTGTCTGTCGTGCAGGATGCCACGACCCGCATTGCGATCAATCCGTTGTTGTTTCCGGAAATTGACGGCGAAGTGCGACGTTGTCTCACCCACGCCTTTCCGTTCGGCGTCCTTTTTCAAATCCGGCCGGATGCTCTGGTGGTTGTTGCGGTCATGCATCTGCACCGCGAACCGGGGTACTGGCTGAACCGCCGCATGGGTGAACGTGATGGTGTAAGGACGCAAGACGATGAGACGGATCAAGGGCCTCTTTATATTGGATTCCCACAGCCTCGACAGAATTTACGGGCCGGAGGGGCGGCGGGATCTGGAGGCGATGGTTGATTTCGTTGCGTCGCCGCAGACGAAGGAGTCGGTGGTCGCGAATTTGGGCGTGCTGGCGGATGTCGAGGTGATCTTCTCCGGTTGGGGCGCGCCCCGGATGGATGAGGCGTTCCTGGCGGCGGTGCCAGCGCTGCGCGCGGTTTTCTATGGGGCCGGGTCGGTGCACTACTTCACGACGGACGCCTTCTGGGCTCGCGGGATTGTGATCAGCCATGCGGCCTCGGCGAACGCGGTGCCGGTGTCGGAATACACCCTGGGTGCGATTCTCTTCAGCCTCAAGCGTGGCTGGCATTTTGCCGCGCTGGCGCGGGCGCAGCGAGCGTTCGCGGACGAGCGGTCGGTGCCGGGCGGGTACGGTAGCACGGTGGGGCTCATCTCGCTGGGTCAGGTTGGGCGGCTGGTGCGTGAGCGCCTGCGCGCGTTCGATCTGCGCGTGGTGGTGTACGACCCGTTTGTGTCCGCGGCCACCGCGCGCGAATTGGGCGTGGAGCTGCGCAGCCTGGATGATCTATTTCGTGAGAGCGATGTGGTCTCGCTGCACACGCCCTGGCTGAAGGAAACGGAAGGGATGATCACGGGGGCGCACCTGGCCGCGATGAAGCCGGGATCCACGTTCATCAATACGGCGCGCGGGGCGGTGGTGCGCGAGGGGGAGATGATCGCGGTGCTGCAGCGGCGGCCGGATCTGCAGGCGGTGCTGGATGTGACCCATCCGGAACCGCCGGCGCCGGACTCCCCGCTGTTCACGCTGCCGAACGTGGTGCTGACGCCGCACGTGGCTGGCGCGATGGGCCGTGAGTGCCGGCGCATGGGGCGGTGCATGGTTGAGGAGGCGCAGCGCTACCTGGCCCGCGAGCCCTTGCGCTGGGCGATCACGCGCGAGGCGGCGGCGCGGACTGCATGAAGAGCTGCCCGCGCAGGACGGTCAATCTGGTTGCAGGACGGCGCCGCGGGCGCCAGGGAGATAAATACCGATGAACGATTTCGAGAATCCCGACGTGACCGGCCGTGGCCGGATGAAGAGCCGATCGTACTTCTTCACGTACCCCGACGAGCAGGCGGCGCGGACGTTGGATCGCGCGGCCTCGCCGTGGTTCGCGTCGCTGAATGGGCCCTGGAAATTCCACTATGCGGCGACGGTGGCGGAGGCGCCTGCGCCTGACGCGGATGCCTCCGGGTGGGCCGAGCTGCCGGTGCCGTCGAGCTGGCAGATGCATGGGTATGGCCGGCCGCACTACACGAACGTGGCCTATCCGTTTCCTTGCGATCCGCCGCGCGTGCCGACGGAGAATCCGACGGGTTCGTACCGGCGCGAGTTCGAGATCGGCGCGAGCTGGGCGGGCATGCGGATCCATCTGCGGTTCGAGGGCGTCGACTCGGTGTTTGTCGTGTGGGTCAACGGACGCGAGGTTGGTTTCAGCAAGGGGAGCCGGCTGCCTGCCGAGTTTGATGTGACGGACATGGTGAAGCCGGGCCGCAACACGATCGCCGTGCGCGTGATCCAATGGTCGGATGGTTCGTACGTCGAAGACCAGGACATGTGGTGGCTGTCGGGGATCTTTCGCGACGTGTACCTGCTGGCGCGTCCGGCCACGCACCTCGCCGACATCCGCGTTCAGGCGCCTGCCGAAGGGCCGCTGAAGGTGGATACCGAGATCGCGGGCCCGGATCAGGGCTGCGTGGTGGAGACCCGCCTGCTGGATGCCGAGGGGGCTCGCCGCTTGTGGACAGCGGAGACGCCCAACCTCTACACGCTGATCGTCACCCTTAAAGATAAAGTGGGCCACGTGATTGAGGTGGCGCCGCTGCGAATCGGTTTCCGCACGGTGGAGATTCGGGGCGACCGGTTTCTGGTCAACGGGGTGGCGATCAAGCTTAAGGGCGTCAACCGGCACGAGATGCACACGGATCTGGGGCGGGCGGTGCCGCTGGAGGCCATGGTTGCGGACCTGGTGCTGATGAAGCAGCACAACATCAACGCGATCCGCACGTCGCACTACCCGGACGACCCGCGCTTCTACGACCTGTGCGATCAATATGGGCTGTACGTGATCGACGAGTGCGACCTGGAGACGCACGGCATCTACGATGGCAAAGGGTGGCCGGGCAACCCGACCGACGAGCCGCGCTGGGAGAAGGCCTGCGTGGACCGGATGGAGCGCATGGTGGCGCGCGACCGCAATCACGCGTGCATCGTGCTGTGGTCGCTGGGCAACGAAAGCGGTTTTGGCCGCAACCACCCGGCGATGGCAGCCTGCGCCCGCGCGCTCGATCCGACGCGGCCCATTCACTACGAGTCGGACTTCAATCTTGAGACGGTTGACGTGTTCAGCCAGATGTACACGCATGTCGACAAGGTGATTCTCATTGGCCGTGGCACGGAGGAGGAGATTCGCGCGGCGCTGGGGTACAGCGGCCGCGGCTACGCGAGCAAGCCGTTCATGTTGTGCGAGTACGCGCACGCGATGGGCAACGGCCCCGGCGGGCTGCTGGAGTATGTGGAAGCCTTCTATGCCTCCGATCGCCTGATGGGCGGGTTCATCTGGGAGTGGTGCGACCACGGCATCCGCCGCCAAACGCCGGACGGGCGCGAGTACTTCGCGTATGGCGGCGACTTTGGCGATGAGCCCAACGACGGCAACTTTGTTTGCGATGGGCTGGTGTTCGCGGACCGGCGTCCCACCCCGGGACTGATTGAATACAAGAAGGTGATTGAGCCGGTGAAGGTCGAGGCCGTCGATCTGAAGGCGGGCCGTTTCCGCCTGATCAACCGCCACGACTTCAGCGGGCTCGACCATCTGACGTGCGACTGGGCCATCACGGAAGAGGCGGGTGCGGTGATGGAACGCGGCGAATGCAAGCTGCCGCCTGTGCCCGGCCGTGGGAGCGTGGAGCTGGCGATTCCCTTTACGAAAGCGGGTTTGCTGACGATTCGCTTCACGCTGGCGTCAGACGTGTTGTGGGCGAAGCGCGGGCACGAAGTGGCCTGGGCGCAGTTTGAGCGGGTTGCGCCGAAGGCTGCCGTGGTTCTGGCCCCGCGCAAGCTGCGCCGCGTTGACGAGTCCGCGAACACGGTCACGATCGAGGGGCCGGATTTTTCGCTGAGCGTGGACAAGGTGCGCGCGGTGATCTCGTCCTGGCAGCAGGGCGGGCATTCCCTGTTGCGGACGGGGCCGCGGCTGAACGTTTGGCGGGCCGCGACGGACAACGACCGCCTGGCCGGTGGGGCGGGGGAAACCGACAAGGCCTGGCGGCGCGCAGGCTTGCATGGGCTTCAGCATCGGACCGAGGGTGTGGAGGTGGTGCGGTTGGGCGACGAGGCCGTGACGGTCATCGCCCGCACGCGCGTGGCACCGCCCATCCATCGCCATGGCTTTGAGTGTGTGTACACGTACACGGTCGGCGGCCATGGCGAGGTGCAACTCGACGTCGTGGTCACGCCCCAGGGGGAGATGCCGTCCACCCTGCCCCGCATTGGGCTGCAGATGGCGCTGCCCGGGGCGATGGATCGGGTGCGTTGGTGGGGGCGGGGGCCGGGCGAGTCCTATGTCGACACGAAGCAAGCCCAGCGCCTGGGCCTGTGGTCGGCGAGCGTCGATGATCTGTACACGCCCTATGTCTATCCGCAGGAAAATGGAAATCGGACGGACACGCGCTGGGTGGAGTTCGCGGATGCGGCGGGTTGCGGGTTTCGTGTGGCCGGGGTCGCGAATTTCAGTGCGCACCGGTTCACGACGGACGACTTCGACAAAGCGCGTCACACGACGGATCTCGTGCCGCGCGATGCCATCACGCTCAACCTCGACTACGCGCACCAGGGCATTGGCACGGCGAGCTGCGGGCCCGGCGCATGGCCCCAATACCAGTTGGCGCCCGGGGTTTTCCGGTTCGGTGTGCGGTTCACGCCATTGATGGGGTGAGCATGATTCAGACGGGGCTCGTCTCGATCACGTTCAGGCAGTTGTCGCCGCCCGCGATCATCGATTTGGTTCGGCAGGCGGGCCTGGAGGGCATCGAGTGGGGTGGGGATGTGCATGTGCCGCACGGCGACCTCGGGCGCGACCATTTTGCGTCGATCGAGTATGTGGCCGGTGACGCGCCGGAGGCTTTTCTGCGAGACGCGCAGGTGCTTAGGGCGTGGTGTTGTCTAAGCGATCACAATCCTGATCTTGATCAATAGCGTCCCGTTGGGGATTGGAATGTTGGAAGGATAGAACAATGGGAATGGGGCTGGGATTGCGATTCTGACAAGCGATGAACTCGGATGCGCACGTGACAGGAGAAATGGGATCTGCTTGTGCAAGTGCTTCATTTCCAACACCCCAACGTTCCAACATTCCATTGTTCCAATCCCTATGGGATGCCAATGAATCTTGATCGTAATCGTAATCCATTCCATACGAGGAGATTATGATTAAGCATATGATTAAGATTAGGATGCGAGTAGGCCCCGCCGTGGTTGCGGGCGCCGTTTGCGTTCGGTAGGATGACCGGCGTTTGTAGTGGTGCATGGCAGCGCAAGGAGGACGCATGAAGATGGCGGTGATGGCGGTGGCAGCGTTGGTGGCGGTGGCATGCGGGTGTCATTCTCCGGCCCCGGGCACGATGGTGCTCGATTCGCAGGCGATCAAGGAGGCCCAGTACGACGAGGCGACGCGGGTCATGACGCTCACGTTTCCGTCCGGCTCGGTCTACGCGTACGAGGGGGTTCCGGCCGATGTGTTTCAGACGCTGACGACCTCGCCGAGCGCGGGCAGTTATTATCACGAGAACATTCGCAACCGCTACACGGTGCGGATGCTGAAGCCTGCGGGCGGGAAGTAGGGGCTAGTGGCGCGCTGAAAATGCCCGCGGAGCGGCGCGGGTGGCACCGCGCCCTCCCTCAAATGGCCTGACTTCGATGATTGGGAGGGCCGGGTGCCACCCCGGCCGCACTTGCGCATGCGCCTATTGATTGCCACGCACAATGCTCACAAGCTGGACGAGATTCTGGCGATGGTGGCTAGGCCCGGGTTGACGCTGCTGAGCATGCGGGATTTTCCGGCGCTGCCGGAGGTTGTGGAAGACGGCGCGACGTTCGACGCGAACGCCCGCAAGAAGGCGGTGGAGTTGGCGCAGGCGACGGGGCTTTGGGCGCTGGGGGACGATTCCGGGCTTGAGGTGGATGCGCTGGGCGGTGCGCCGGGGGTGTATTCGGCGCGGTACGCGGGCGAGCCGGCCAACCATGCGGCCAACAATGCGAAGCTATTGGCGGCGCTGGCCGGGAGGCAAGACCGCCGGGCGCGCTTTCGGTGCGTGATCGCGCTCGCCGAGCCATCGGGGCGTTGCCGGACAGTGGAGGGGCGTTGCGAAGGCTCCATCGCCCAGGCTGCACGGGGGACGCATGGTTTCGGCTACGACCCGATCTTCATCCCCGAGGGGCACGTCCACACGTTTGGGGAACTGGATCCGGCGGTGAAGAACCGCATCTCGCATCGTGGGGCGGCTCTGCAACAGGCCGCCGCCGCGTGGGCGGAACTGCTGGGGCAGGCAGGCTGAAGCCGGGCAGGCCGTTGAAAACGCCAGACTGACCGGGCGGAGCCGGTCCCTCCATCGGAAAAACCCGCGTGCGACATCGCCGCAGGGCCGACTCAGGGTATGGGTGCGGGAATGGGCGCGGGCGCGGCGACGGGCGCAGGGGCAGGCGGTTGTGGCTGCACGATGTCCGCCAGCGTCAGGCCCTGGCCATCGAACACGATGTTCAGGGGTTGGCGCTGCAGCTTGGCGACGGCATTGTGATCGCTGTCGAAATCAAAGACCCAACTGGCGGTGTAGCGTTCGTGGCGATCGGCATTGGTCCGCAGGACGGGGCCGGGTGTCTGGATCTGCAAGTCGTAGCGGAAGCCCGTCAGCAAGGGTGCGATCAACTTGTAGGATTCCTGATCGTCGGCGTTCCAGGCGGGATCAAGCGGGTCCTTGGTGGTCGGCCGTGTGGACCACATGTACTCGCCGGCGGCATTCCGGGCCAGCGAGAAGCCGTAGACGGCGAAGAAGTCGGCCTCGGCGACGCGGGCGATGTTGGAGAAGCTCAGGGTCATCTCCACGTCGCGCCGGTCGCTTTTCAGGAGGACTTCGAGCTGCTCGAGTTGGATGCCGTAGGGGGCGTAGGCGGCAGCCTTCTTGCGGATCTCGGCCTCGGTGGGGGCGAAGAGGACCTGGGTGAAGTCGTCCTGCAGGGTCGGCTTGCGGACGGTGCCGGAGGCGGCGGCGAGTTCGTCGGCCAGGCGCAGCATGGCCTGCATGCGGTCCCAGGTTTCGCCGGGAACGACGTAGTGCACGTCGTACGTGCCGGAGCCATCGGCATTGAGAGCGAGCTTTTGCTCGACCTGAATGCACCCCGTGACAGCCAAGAGGACCACCGGCAGCAGGCGCCAAGCGTTCATTACGGGCCTCCCTTTGTGCGCGCGCCGGCCCCCCGCGGACCGGTCAGCGCTTTTCATCGAGCTTGAAGATGACCTCGTTGGTCTTGATCATACCGGCCTCGCGGGCCGTGCGTTCCACGAAGGCGGGATCGCTGCGAAAGCGGGCTTGTTGTTCGGTGAGTTCCTGGATCTGTTCCGTCAGCCGTTCGTTCTCCGCCTGGAGGGCCAGGCGCTTGCGCTGGTACTGGCGGATCGACTGAGACGGCGGGAGGAACACGAAGACGGCTCCTATCGCCAACAGCACGATCAGCACGACCAGGGCGATGCGATGGATGACCCCCCACATAAGTTCGCAATCAAAATTGGCCAACCGGACGGCGGGGCCGCCGTCCCTCCTCAGCCTCAAACACGCGTGCGACGATGTTGCCTGGAGGGTCCGCGGCCCCGCGGACCGACTGCCGGCCAGGCGGGCCGGCACCGGGCAGTGGCTCAGGTGCCGCGCATGGGCAGGGTGCCCGCGTAAATGGCGTTGTCGCCGAGCGTTTCTTCGATGCGCAGCAACTGGTTGTACTTGCAGATGCGATCGGTGCGGCAGAGCGAGCCGGTCTTGATCTGGCCGGCGTTGGTGGCGACGGCGATGTCGGCGATCGTGGTGTCCTCGGTTTCGCCGGAGCGGTGGCTGACGACGGCGGTGTAGCCGGCGCAGGTGGCCATGGAGATGGCATCCAGCGTTTCGGTCAGGGTGCCGATCTGGTTGACCTTGATGAGGATCGAGTTCGCGATGCCCTGGGCGATGCCCTTGGCGAGGAACTTCGTGTTGGTGACGAACAGATCATCGCCGACGAGCTGGATTTTGGAGCCGAGGGTATCGGTAAGGGTCTTCCAGCCGGCCCAATCGTTTTCGGCCATGCCGTCCTCGATGCTGATGATCGGGTAGCGGTTGACCCAATCGGCCCAGTACTCGGCCATCTGGGCGGCGGAGCGCTTGGACTTGTCGCTCTTCTTGAAGACGTACTTTTTCTGGGTGGCGTCGTAGAACTCACTGGAGGCGGGGTCGAGGGCGATGAAGACTTCCTTGCCGGGCTTGTAGCCGGCCTGGCGGATGGCCTTCATGAGGACTTCGAGGGCCTGCTCGTTGCTGGCGAGGTTGGGGGCGAAGCCGCCCTCGTCGCCGACGGCGGTGCTGAGGCCCATGCCCTTGAGGACACCCTTGAGGGCGTGGAAGACCTCGGTGCCCATGCGCAGGGCCTCGCGGAAGGTCGGGGCGCCCTTGGGCATGATCATGAATTCCTGGCAATCGACGGGGGCATCGGAGTGGGCGCCGCCGTTGAGCACGTTCATCATCGGGACGGGGAGGACCTTGGCATTGGCGCCGCCGATGTAGCGGAAGAGCGGCAGGCTGGAGTACTCGGAGGCGGCGCGGGCGACGGCCAGCGAGACGGCGAGGGTGGCGTTGGCGCCGAGCTTGGACTTGTTGGGGGTGCCGTCCAACTCGATCAGTTTGCGATCGATGGCCACCTGATTCATGGCATCGTGGCCGAGGATTTCGGGGGCGATGCGGTTATTGATGTTGTTGACGGCCTTGAGGACGCCCTTGCCGCCGAAGCGCTTCTTGTCGCCATCGCGCAGTTCGATGGCTTCATGTTCGCCGGTGGAGGCGCCTGAGGGGACGGCGGCGCGGCCGACGGCGCCGGTTTCGAGCCAGACTTCGGCCTCGACGGTGGGGTTGCCCCGGGAGTCAATGATCTCGCGTGCGCAGACATCGATAATGGTCGACATGCTCTCTCCTTGAACTGTGGGTCGTGGTGGGTGCGTCCTGCGGTGCACCCGCCTGAGGACGATAGCGCACCGGGTGGGGGGATTGCAAGGAGCGAGGCGGCGGAGTTTGGATTGCGGATCGCGGATCGCGGGGAGTAGATTGGCGTACGGTGGAAGGTCATGGCGATACGAAAGGCGGGGCGATGACGGCGACGGATGGAGTGAGTGCGGGCGACCGTGAGATTTTGCGGCGGTTGGCGGGGGCGTTGGCGGCGGCGGCGGCGGACCCGGTGAATGAGGCGCGTGCGCGGCAGTGGCGGGCGCTGAACGACCGGCAGCCCGAGCGCGCGATGGTGTGGATCAACGAGGTGCCGTGGCACGAGATGGACGTGGACGGCGAGCTGGCGCTGCAATGCGAAGGGGCGTGGGCACGCAAGCTGGAGGGGGAGTGGCGCCGCACGGCCTACCAGTGGCGGCACTTCCAGGGCGACATGGTTGTGAGTCCGTTTGTGGCCTGTCCGCTGGCGGTGCACACGACCCGGGTGGTGCCGGATGAAGTGGTGGACGTGGTGCGGACCGATGCGGCAAGCGCGGTGGTGTCGCGCCATTTTCATGCCCAGATCCGGGACTTGAGCGATCTGTCGCTGATTCGCGATCCTGAGGTGACGGTGGACCGTGATGTGACAGAGGCGAGCCGCGAGTTGCTGAGCGGGATCGTCGACGGGGTGATGCCGGTGCGCGTGACGGGGATCAAGGGGCACTGGTTCACACCGTGGGATTACCTGATCCGCTTGTGGGGTGTGGAAGCCGCGATGATGGATTTGATCGAGCGGCCCGAGATGGTGAACGCGTTCGTGTCGCGCTACGTCGAGGCCTCGCTGCGGATGCTGGACCAGTGGGAGGCGCTGGGGGTGCTGGACCGCAACGACGACAACACCCGCGTGGGATCGGGCGGCTATGGCTATGTGACGGGCTTGTCGGACTCGTCGGGCGGGGCGGTTCGGTCGGACGGGTTTGTGGGGCGGAGTGCGCGGCAACTGTGGGGGTGTTCCAATGCGCAGATTTTCTCGGAGGTGTCGCCGGACATGCATTGGGAGTTTGCGCTGAAGCACGACGTGCCCTGGTTCGCGCGTTGGGGGCTGGGGTACTACGGCTGCTGCGAGCCGCTCGACCGCAAGCTGGATATACTGCGGCGCATTCCGAACCTGCGCAAAATATCCATGAGTCCCTGGGCGAAGCTGGACCGGGCGGCCGAGCAGACGCGCGGGGATTACGTGCTGTCCTTCAAGCCGTCGCCGGCCATCTTTGCGACGGACGACTGGCAGCCGGAGGAGGCGCGGCAGGTGCTGCGGCGCGCGCTCGACCAGGCGCGCGGCTGTCCGCTCGAAATCATCATGAAGGACATCAGCACGGTGCGCTACCAGCCGCGGCGACTGTGGGAGTGGGCGGCGATCGCGATGGAAGAGGTGGAGAGGTAGGGAGGGGGAGGTCGGGGAGGGGAGGGTTACTGGTTACTGGTTACTGGTTGTCGGATAACGGATAACGGACCCCCTCAATCGGCGGCCTGGTCGATCAGGGGCTGGACGTTGACGTAGCCGGGGATGCCGATGCCGATGCAATGGAGGACGCCGTTTTTTTTCACGAGCGAGTCGGCCTTGATGGAGACGACCGTCCAGCTGGGCATCAAGCGTTCGTAGGTGGCGCGGGCTTCGGCTTCGAGGGCGGGGTCGACGTCGGAGTAGGAGGGTATCAGGATGATGCCGTTGACGAGGAGGACATTGTTGTACGAACGCCAGAAGCCGTCGGCGGTGGGTGGTGGCATGGGGATGCGTTCCACGAGCATGGGGCCCATGGACGTGGACTGGCGGGCGAGCGTGGCGGCGGCCTCATCGAGGATGGCGGCATTGGTGGCATCGACGGCGGGATCGAGGCGCGCGACCACGGCCAGGTTGCGGCGCAGGAACGTCATGAAGAAGTCGGCGTGGCCGGTGGGTTCGCCCTCCAGTTCGCGGAGATACGCCCAGACGCGGCAGCCCAGGTGGTTTTGCAGCAGAGCGCCAATGTTCTGGACCGAATGGACCTGGTTTTCGACACGTCGGATGACGCGGGTGGAGGTGACCATCAGGCCATCGCCATTGGAGAGCAAGTTGCCGCCTTCGATGATGAGCGGCATGCGGTCGAGTTCGAGGCCCAGCACGCGTGCGAGGTAGGCGGGGAAGGCGTCGTCGCGGGTGCGGGCACCGAGGTTGTCGGGGTTGTCGTAGGTGGCATCGATGATGCGGACGCGGCCGTCGGTCCAGCGTGAAAAGATCGGGCCGTAATCGCGCAGCCACATGGAGTCGAGCGGGTGGCGGATGAAGTGGACGGCATCTTCGGGCAGGCCGGCTTCGGCGAGCAACTCGCGGCCGAGATCGAGGTCGTCGTCGTCGTTGATGATGCCCATGACGGGGATGCGCGTGTGGATGGTGCGGACGACATCCTTGAAGACGGGCTGGTGGAAGCGGATGAGTTCGTTGGCGCCGATGAGGAGAGCGCTTTGGGGGTTGAACTCGGCGCGGACGTTCTTGGGGATGATGGGGGAGCGTGAGGGCGGGGTGGGCGCCTGTGGGGGGGTGTGCGGGGCGGCTGGTGGCGTGAGCCGCTGCTGCCAGAGGCGGCCCGCCTGGAAGGCCGCGGCGGCCACGGCCACGATGACGACGAGCTGCAACAGGCGTTGACGGTTTGGGGGGACATGCATGTGGCGTTGTGTGGGGGATGCAACCCCAGGCGAGCCCGGTTGTCAAGATTGCGCTTGCGTTGCCGGTGGCGATCTGGCAGCTCTCCTGTATGAAGCCTGTTGGGCATGGCGTGGCGATGGTGGTGGCGGTGGCGTGCGTGGCGCTGACGGGTACGGTCATCTGGCTGTCCGTCATGAACACGAGACTGCAGGAGCGCGTCCAGCGCCAGCAGGAGGCGCTGAACCGCGGCGTGCTCAGCGCGCAGGGGCGGGAGATCAGCGCCAACGTGCTGCGTACGATGGGCGGCGTGGCGGCCACAAATGCGGCCATGCGCGAGGTCTTGCGCAAGCACGGCTACACGGTGGACGGCCCGACGTCCGCGGCCCCTACCGCGGCGGAGGCGGCGATTCCGGCTGCGGCGCCGGGCACGTGGCAACCGGTGGCGGTGCGGCCATGAACGAGCGTGCGTTGAATGGCGGCTCCACGATCTCTCCCCTTCTGCCGACGCTGCTGATGGGCATCAGTCTGTTGGTCATGTTGTCGTGGCAGGTCTTCCTCGGGGTTCGGCAGTACCAGGTCGGGCAGGACGTCGAGCGGCGCCAGGATGCGTTGTTGGCGCAGGCGGCCCAGGCGGAGGAGTTTCTGCAGGGACTGATGCTGGACTTGATCGAGTTGGCGAAGACGGATCCCGCGGCCCGCGACATTGTCCAGCGCTACAACATCAGTTTCACGCCGCCGCTGGCGCCGGGTGCCGAGGGTGCGGCGGTGCCGGCGCCTGCCGCGGCGCCGTGAGGGGCCCTGGGTTTGGGCTTGCGTGAGGGTGCCGGCGTCTGGCATTTCTTGGGTATGACGCGCAGCGCCTATGTGTTGACCACCCTTCTGGCCCTGTTGGCCGCCGTGCTGGCGGGCGTCACGATCTGGCTATCGCACGCGAACGGCTCGTTACGGACGCGCTTGCAGGTGGGGCAGGAGGCGCTGGGCCGCGGTGTGCTGGGTGCGCAAGGGCAGCAGATCAGCAGCAGCATTCTCCAAGCCATGGCCAACGCCGCGGTGTCCGATCGTGCCATGCGCGCTCTGTTGGAGAAACATGGCTACCGCGTGCAGGCGACCGAGCCCTCTGCGGGTGGTGTGGCGGCGGTGCCACCCGGCGAGGTGGCGCCATGAATACGAGCGGCATGGACGCGGGCGCTTCACGCCATTCTCCCTTCTGGCCGATCCTGTTGCTTGGGGTGACCTTGGTGGCGCATTTCGGGTGGCAGGTTGGGCTGGGCGTGCGCGAGTACCGGGCGGGGCTGGCCCTGGCGGACCAGCAGCGCCTGTTGGATGTGCAGGCCTCCGAGGCGGAAGTGAAGTTACAGGCGATGATGATAGAACTCCTCGACCTGGCGCGGGTCAACTCCAACGCCATGAGCATCGCGCGGCAGTTCGCGATTGAGTACACGCCGTCCGTCGAGGCCGGCGATGCCGCGGGGGCGAGAGAGTGATGGGTGATCGGTGATCGGTGACCGGTTATCGGTTATCAGTCACCGATCACGGGTCACCGGTCGCTACTTTCCCAATCGCTCCAAGAGATCGGCCGGCGGTGTGTCGCCATGGCGGCGACAGGCATCCAGGTCCGCGGTGGCGCGGGCATGGTCGCCGAGTTCGAGCCAGAGGCGAGCGCGCTCGACATAGGTCTCGGTGTGGTCCGGGCGAAGACGGAGGGCGTCGGCGAAGTGGGCGAGGGCGGCCTCTGTCTGGCCGTGGTCGCGACGGAGCATGCCGAGGCGGCAATGGGCGAGGACGAGGGTGGGGTCGACGGCGAGCGCATGCTGCAGTTCGCCGATGGCGGTGTCGACCTGGTTCAGGTGCAGGTGGGTTACAGCGCGGTTGTACCAGGCGCTGGCGTCGCGCGGATCCGCCTGGAGCGCGGCGTCGAGTTCGCGCAGAGCGTCGTCGAAGCGGCCCGCGCGCATGTGGGCAGCCGCGATGTTTGCGTGGATGACGGCCGGTGCGTAGGTGGGATCGGCCGTGAGGGCTTGTTGGAGGTAGCGGATGGATCGTTCGGAGGCGCCAGCGGACCCGTAGAAAGCGCCGACGTTCATGAGGGCGCGGGGGTTTTGAGGGCGCAACTCGAGGGTAGCGAGCCAGAGGCTCAGATTGGAGCGGTAGTCCAGATTGCGCAGGATCGTGCGGGCGCCCAGGGCGGAAGCGGCGAGCAGGGCGGCGAAGGCCAGGGGGAGCAGGTCCGGGTGCGGGCGGGCGGTGTTGGTGTGGCGCTGCCAGGCGGCATGCGCTTTTAGGTAGGCGGACTGGACGCCGACGACCACGATGGCGGCGATGGCGGCGAGGGGCAGATACATGCGGTGTTCAGCGGCGCGGTCGGCAACCGGCATGAGGCTGGAGGTCGGCGCCAGAATCAGGAAGAACCAGGCGCCTGGAAAGCCGAGGCGCGGGGAGCGCACGCAGGCCCACAGCGTGATGATGGCGAGCGCACCGACGACGAGGAGTGCGGGCCAGACGGTCGCGGGGCTGGTGGCAAGGGGCCAGCCGTAGTAATCGATGCACAGGCGGTCCGGCCAGAATGCGAGTCGCAGGTAGTGGAGGATGACGCCGGATTGGGTCAGCAGGTAGCGCCAGGATGCGTGCAGGCTGCTGAAGCCGGTGGACGGGTTGTCGCGGCTGCCGCCGAGCTGACTTTCGATCAGCAGGAAGACCAGCCAGGTCGACGCCAGGGCGAGATGGGGCCCGCGACGTTGTGCCCAGAGTTCGCGCCAGGATCCGGCCAGGAAGGCGCGGTCATAGAGCCAGACGACCAGGGGCGCCACGACCATGACCTCCTTGCAGCCCATGCCGGCGGCGCAGGCGAGGGTGGACGCCGTGAACCAGGCCGTGCGCGCGGCGGATGGACTGCGATCGACGGTTGCCCCGCGGATGAAGGCGTAGAGGGTCAGCAGCATCGACAGTCCCATGAGCGACTCGGCGCGCTGGGCGATGTAGGTGACGGAGGCGGTGTGGAGTGGGTGCACGGTCCATAGCAGGGAGATGGCGAGGGCGGAGGCGAATGAGTTGGGTGCGGGGCGTGGGCTGCTGGGCAGCCGGGTTCGCCGCGCGATGCCGAAGAGGGTGAGAGCGGCCAGCAGGTGGACGGCGACGTTGAAGGCGTGGTAGCCGCGCGGGTCATGGCCACCGAGGGCATAGTTCCAGGCGAAACTCAGGTTGGTGAGGGGGCGTGCCTGGACGGTGTTGCCCTTGCGGGGGGGGCTGAAGACGGCGTCGAGGTTGTGCAGGTCGAGGATGGTGGCGTTGCCCAGGACGGCCATGAAGTCGTCGAAGACAAAGGAGGTGGAGAGGCTGTTGGCGTAGACAAGAAGGCCGGCGAAGATGATGGTGGCAGCGGCGATGGCGGTGGCGGCGCGGGAGCGCCAGCGGGCAGGTGGCGCGGTGGGGGTTGGGGCGGGAGGCGGGCTGGTCATGCCGCTATCGTATCGGGGAATGGCGCGGTGACAATCGCAAAGCCCTTGCGCCGTCTTGCAGGGATGTGGGAGGCTGTCGCACCAGCATGCGTCGCGTCTTTACAGATCTGCGGGCGCGCCTGCGGCGCCGGTCGGCGTGCGGGCTGGACTTCGCGCTCGCGTTTGGGTTGGTCGGCCTCGTCGCCGTGATCTACGGTCAGACGTTGGGCCACGCGTTCATCTGGTTTGACGACCGGGTTTACGTTTCCAAGAACGCCCACGTCCTTCGCGGTCTGACCTGGGAGGGGGTTCTCTGGGCGTTTCGCTCGATCCATGAGGCCAACTGGCATCCCCTGACGTGGATCTCCCACATGCTGGATGTGACGCTATGGGGCGATTGGGCTGGTGGGCACCATCTGACGAATGTGATCCTGCACGCCCTGAATAGTGTGTTGGTGTTCCTGGTGGTGAGGGGATTGGTTTCAGGTTTCCCGCCTTCGCCAAGGCTTCGGCGGGCAAGCAGGTTTCAGGTTTCAGGAAGCATCAAGAGAGACTTCCTACCTGACACCCGAGACCTGACACCTGACACCTCGCCGTGGCCGGCCGCGGTGGTGGCCGCGCTCTTTGCGGTGCATCCGATGCACGTGGAGTCGGTGGCCTGGGTGGCGGAGCGCAAAGATGTGCTGTGCGCATTTTTCTTTCTGCTGACGCTGGGGGCGTATGGGCGCTATGCGCGCGCAGGCCGTTATCGGTTATCGGTTATCGGTTATCAGTCGGAAGAACGAGTAGCCCCACTGATCACTGATAACCGATCACTGATCACGTTTCCCCGCTTCTGGTACCTCCTCACTCTCCTCCTTTTCACCCTCGCCCTTCTGGCCAAGCCCATGGCGGTGACGCTGCCGTTTGTGCTGCTGTTGCTGGATTACGGGTGGGGCCGGTTTTCGGTGTCCGGTTTTCGAGGGGACGCTGGAGGGCCGCGTCTCCGGAAACCTGAAACCCGAAACCTGAAACCTATATTCGAGAAGCTGCCGTTCCTGGCCCTATCGGCTGCCTCGTGTGTGGTGACGCTGGTGGCGCAGCAGGGGGCGATGTCGCCGCTGGAGGCGCTCACGCCCTGGCAGCGCGTGAGCAACGCCCTGGTTGGCTATGGGTTCTACCTGTGGCGCTTCTTCTGGCCGGTGGATCTGTGTCTGTTCTACCCATACGAGCACGCGCGTGGTCCCGTCTGGCCGTGGCTGGTATCGGGGGGGGTACTGGTTGGAATTAGCCTGGCGGCGATCCGTTGGCGTCGCGCGCACACGGGCGTGGCGGTGGGCTGGTTCTGGTTTGTGGGGATGCTGGTGCCGGTAATCGGACTGGTGCAGGTGGGCAGCCAGGCGCGGGCGGATCGCTACACGTACCTTCCTTATATGGGGCTCGCCCTGGCCGTTGCCTGGCTGGCGCGCGGTTGGGCCGGTGCTGGAGCGTTGCCGGCCAACCGCCTTTCCGTCGGAAATCGACGCCGGGTGTTGGCGGTGCTGGCGCTGGTTGCAGTCCTGGCCTGCGTCTGGCTGGCACACCGGCAGACCCGCACCTGGCGCAACAGTGTGGCCGTGTTTGAACAGGTGCTGCGGGTCGTGGGGCCCCGCGACATCGTGTTGGCGACATTGGCGGGGGCGTTGTCGGAGGAAGGGCGCTACGAGGAGGCGTTGGCGCACCTGGAGGTGGCGTTGAAGATGGGGCGTGACCCGGTGGAGCACCTCTCCTATATCGCGGTCATCCTGAAGGGTTTGGGGCGCTATGAGGATGCGGCCGGGAGGGCGCGCGCGGTGCTGCAACTGAATCCCGCGCACACGGTGGCGTACGGCATATTGGGTGAGAGTCTGTTTGCGCTGGGGCGCCGCGCCGAGGCGATCGTGGCGTACGAGGATGGGTTGCGCCGGTCGCCCGCCACGAACTACCTGTTGTACGGGCTGGGCCGGACGCTGCTGGCGGACCGCCGGTACGACGAGGCGATCGCGCGCTTCCGCGAGGCGCTGGCTCCCGATCCTCGCAACTGGTTGCAGCGCGCCGTGCTGGCGGAAGCGCTGTGGCAGGCCGGGCACCTCGAAGACGCGACGGCCGAGCTGCAGCGGGCGACGGACGACCTGCCCGCCACGTCCGAGGCGCGCCGGCTGATGGCGCTGGCCTATCAGGCATTTGCGGATCATCTGGAGAAAGCCGGCCTGCGCACCGAGTGTGCGCAGGCTCTGCGTATGGCGGCCTCGTTGGATCCGGAGGCGATCGAGCCACGGCGTCAGCTTCTGCGGGTCCTGTTCGAGCCTGGGGGCGCGGAATTGGCGCGCGTGGCCCGTGAGCTTGAGCGCGCGCTGCGACGGGTCACAGGAGCTGCCGGCGCGGAGGCCCGCAACGACCTGGCCTGGGTGCTTGCGACCCATCCAGACCGGGAGATCCGCGACGGCGAGCGGGCCGTGAACCTCGCACGGGCGGCCGTGACGGCCGGCGAAGCGCGCAACCCCGGCATGCTGGATACGCTGGCTGCCGCCTATGCCGAGGCGGGGAGATTTGCGGACGCCGTCGAAACCGCGCGCCGCGCACTGGCCTTGACTCGTTCGGAGGGCCAGGCCACGCTGGCGGCCGAAATCGAGTCTCGGTCGGCGCTCTATGCGACTGGGCGTTCGTACCGCGAGGGAGCCGCCCCCACCCGCAGCCCGTAAGGGAACCCTGATGGAGCTATTCTCGTCGGGAACCCCATGCCGGCTATGGCCGTGCGGGTATCGCCGGAATCAAGTCATACTATGTATATGTGTTTTTGTATTATTGCCAATCTGAGGGGTTAGTCCTACAATATGATTACACGTGGGTGTCTGCGCGTGAGGTGTATCTGCTGATGCGCGTAGGCTTCGTGCCTGGGGATGCTGGGGCAGTTGCTGGCTGCCCTTGGTGGATGAGCAATGAGGGGTTTACGATGAGCAAAATCTACGCGAAGACAGCCTGGGTCGTGGCGGCGGTGTTGCTGGTGCTGGTGGCGGGAGTGATGCCGGCGCTGGCAACCTGGGTGGTCAAGGACAACGACGCCGACGCGTTGAACACCACGGGTTCCTGGGTGGGGGGCGTGTTGCCGGGCACGAGTGACGTGGCTGTTTGGACGAACACGATCACGACGGCGCGGGCGCCCGCGCTGGGTGATAACATCAGTGTTCTGGGCCTTGCCTTATACAATCCGGTTACCGGCGCACAGACGATTGCGCCGACCGCGGGGAAGACGCTGACGATTGGCAGTTCCGGTGTGGACATGAGCAGTGCCACGCTGAACTTCAACCTCAACTGTGCGGTGGTGCTGGGTGCGAATCAGATCTGGAACGTGGGAACGGCCACGGCGCGCCAGTTGATGGTTTCCTCCGCATCGGGTTCGTTGTCGGGCAACTACACCATTACCAAGCAGGGTAGTGGCGCCATGGATCTGAGCGGCAACACGGCCAACTTCACGGGGGCGATCGACGTGCAGGCCGGCCGCTTCCTGGGCAACACGCTGGGGCTGGGCAACGGCACCTACGACATCACCTACAGCGGCGACGGCACGCTGGAGGCGCAGGCGACGGTGACGATGACGACCGATCACCAGATCACGGTCAACGCCACCAAGACGTTGTCGGTCAGCGCGGGCAACGGGGTGACCGCCACGATCGAGAGTAAGATCACCGGGGCGGGCAACCTGGCGCGGGGCCCGACGGGCGGTGGCGTGATCATCCTCCTGGCGACGAACGACTACGCGGGCACGACGCGCATTGCCGTGGCGTCGGTGCGGGCCACCAGTGGCCAGGGCATTCCGTCCACCTCGCCGGTCGAGATCAGCAGCGGCGTCTGGGAGTCGAACGCGAACATCACGCGCAACCTGGGCACGGGGGCCGGGGAGATCCGCAAGACCGGCGTGACGGGCGGCTTCAGCGCCTGGATGAACGACATCGATGTCGATCTGAACGGCCGCAGCACGCTGACCTGGGGCGACGCCAACTTCACGGCCAACGCGCTGGTGCTCAACTCCACCACGGCCACCAACCGCCTGACCTTCCGCAACCCGATCAACCTGGGCACGGCCGTGCGGATCATCCATGTGAACGGCGATTACGCCGAGATCCCGGCGGCGATCACGGGCACGGGCGCGGGCGGGCTCACGAAGCAGGGCGTTGGCGTGCTGGTGCTGACCGGCACCAACAGCTTCAGTGGCGTGTTCTCGCTGGCGACGACCGCAGGCTCGGTGCACATGCGCAATGGGGTGGGGCTGCCCACGGCCAGCCGCCTGACCATCGGCGCCCACACGTGGGGCACGGATCAGGCCATTACGCGCACGCTGAGTACGGCCGCGGGCGAGAACGTGGCGCTGACGGCGGGCGCCTCGGGTTTCTCCGCGGTCGGCGCGAACATCACGGTCAATCTTGGCGGCGGCGCGATCACCTGGGGGGTGACCGCCTTTGCGCCGACGTCGCTGCTCCTGAACGACACCTGGGCCACGCACGACATCGAGTTCCAGAACACCCTGAACATGGGCACGGCGGTGCGCAGCTTCCAGGTCGACGCCCATACCGCCACGATCAGCGGCGACATGAACACCAGCGGCGCGGGTGGCCTGACCAAGATCGGCTCGGGCACGCTGGTGCTGTCCGGCGGCGGCTCGATGACGGGGACGGGGCTGCAGACTATCAGCGGAGGTACGCTGCGCATCACCGCCACCGACAAACTTTCCACAGCGGGCCGGTTGGTGGTGACGACGGGCGGCCTGTTTGACATGCAGAGCTTCAACCAGACGGTGGCGACGGTGGTGGTGACGCCGTCTGCGGGGACCGATACGCGCATCAACGGCAGCGGGGTTCTCACGGCGGGGGGCTTCACCAACGGCGCCGCGGGTGCCACGGCCGTCATCGAGCCGGTGCTGGCCGGGGCCAACGCCATGTTTGTGAAGGTGGGCACCGGCACGGGTGGTGTGATTCTGGAGAACGCGAACACCTACAGCGGCCGGCTGGAGGTGCAGGCGGGCAACCTGGTGGTGTACCACTTGGGGGACTCGATCAACGGATCGGGGCCGATCTTGATGGGCAGCGGGGCCGCCGTGAACGGGTTCCTGGTCCACACAGGAACGGTGGATTCGGTCACCAGTCGGGCCATTCACCTGGTGGCCACGACGGCGGGGACGGGCGTTTTGCTCTCCGAGGATACGGGCACGATGTGCGTGGGCGATGTGACGATCGCGAGCGGCGGCGCCGGCACGAAGCTCTTCTACCTGCGGGGCGACAGCACCGGCACCAACCGCGTGGCCGGCGTGATTTCCGTCGGCAGCGGGACCTCGTTGGGGGTGGCGAAGGATGCGGGGGACGGCAAGTGGATCCTGTCCGGCAACAACACCTACAACGGGGTCACCACGGTATCGGCGGGCACGCTGAATATCCAGCACAGCAACGGACTCGGCGACCTGACGCGGGGGACCTCGGTGACCACGCCGGGCGTACTGGAACTCGAGGGGAGCGTCACGGTACCCGAGTCGATCGTGGTCGGGGGCGGGGCGACCCTCCGCAGCGTGTCCGGCAACAACGTGATCACGGCGACCTTCACCAATGGCGCCGCCGCGCGCGTGGACACCGATGCCGGCACCCTGACCTTCCAGCCCGGGGGGGGCAATGCGATTTCGGGCGCGGCGCTCGCGCACCTGTCCATGGGCGGTGCGGGGCATACCATTGTGAAGGGGCCGGTCGCATTTGGCACAGGCGTCCTCACCAAGGACGGAACCGGTATCGTGACGCTCGACGGGACGAACACGTACACGGGCCGCACGATAGTCGACGGCGGCACGCTGCGCGTGAACGGGACTCTGGCGGTGGGCGGGGGCGTCCAGATCAATGCGGGTGCCACGCTGCAGGGGGTGGGGACCATCAGCCGTGCGGTCACGAACGACGTGGGCAGCATCCTCTCCCCGGGTCCGGGCGGGGTCGGCCTGCTGACCATGAACCAACTGACCCTGCAGGGCGGCTCCTCGAACATCTTCGAGTTCACCAGCACGACGGACCACGACCAGGTGGTGGTCGTCAACAACAACAACTTCACGATCAACGGGGCGGACGATTCGATCGGGATCTACCTGTTCCAAGCGGGCGGCACGACGCCCTGGAGTACGGACTACTCCTATCCGCTGTTCCAGTACACCGGTGCGATCCAGGGCAATGGCATCGGTTCGCTCTACGTCGCCAACGCGCAGCCCGGCAGCAACTACGAGTTCAGCGAGTCGCTGGGTTGGGTGGTGCTGACGATCAGCAGCGCCAAGGTCTGGGATGGCGGCGGCGGGAACAATCTGTGGCAGACCGGGGCCAACTGGTCGGGGGACACGGCGCCGGCGGGCGGCGCGCAGTTGCGGTTTGCGGGCATCACCCAGGTCAACAACGTCAACAACTTCCCGGACAACACCCAGTTCGCGGGGCTGATTTTTGAAGTTGGGGCCAGCGGGTTCACGCTGAATGGCGCGCCCATCAACCTCACGCACAACATCGAGAACCTAAGTGCGGCGGCGCAGACGGTCGCCCTCGACCTCGTGCTGGACGGCAATCACCGCGAGGTTCTGGCGACCGCGGGCGAGGTGGCGATCGGCGGGGATATCGGGGAGACCGGCGGCACGTTCGGGCTGACGAAGTCGGGTGCGCACCGGGTGACGCTGTCCGGCGCCGGGAGCTACGCGGGTGCGGTCGCGGTGAGCGCGGGGGCGCTGCGGGCGGCGAACGACACCGCGCTGGGTGCGACCAGCGGCGGGGTGACGGTGCCCAGCGGGGCGGCGCTCGAACTGACGGGCGGGATCACCATCGGTGCGGAAGCGCTGGGCATGACGGGCACCGGGGTGGCGAACGACGGGGCGCTGCGCAACATTTCCGGCGACAACTCGTTTGCCGGTGCGGTGACGCTGGGCGGGGCCTCGCTGATCACGTCGGACGCGGGCACGTTGACCCTGGACGTGACGGCCGGCAATGCCATCGCCGGCACGGGGCTGGGGCTGACGTTCGGTGGCGCGGGCGACATGGTCGTGGCCGATCCCATCGCCACGGGCGCCGCCGGTACGATCACCAAGACCGGGTCGGGACGGCTCACCCTTTCGGGCCTGAACACCCATACGGGGTTGACCTCCGTGGATGGCGGGGCGCTGCGGGCGATGCACGCGAGTGCACTTGGGACGATCGCCGGCGCCACCATCGTGGCGGATGGCGCGGCCCTCGAACTCGACGGCGGGATCCTCATCACCCTCAACGAGCCACTGACGCTGACGGGTTCCGGTATCAGCAATGGCGGCGCGTTGCGCAACATATCGGGCAACAATGCGTTCCAGGGGCCGACGACACTGGGCACGGGCGGTGCGCGGATCAACTCCGACAGTGGGACGCTGACCTTCCGGGCGGTGGCGACGGCCGCAGGCAACGACCTGACCGTGGGCGGTGCGGGCGACACGTGGAACGGCACGGCGGGGTTGACGGGCAACGGCCGCCTGATCAAGGACGGCGCGGGCCTCTTTACGATGGATATCGCCTCCTCGCTGTCGGGTGACACGCTCATCCTCGGCGGCGAAGTGCGCAACGATATCGCCAGTGGCATTCCGGTTGGGCAGTTCTACATAGACAACGGTGCCACGCTGAACATGATGACATTTGCGGCGACGGTGGCGGGCGTGACGGTGACCAACGGCAACATCAGCGGGTCGGGTGTGCTCACCAGCACGGGTGGCTTCCGGTTTGAGAGCGGTGCCATGAGCGCGGGGCTGGCGGGGGCCGGTGCCGACGTACGCAAGCTTACCGCGGGGACGGTGTCGATGAGCGGGCCAGGCACCTACACGGGTACGACCTATATTGACGGCGGGACCCTGACGCTGGGCCATGCCACGGCACTCGGCACCGCCGCGAATGCCAAGATCGTCTTCGGCGCTGCCAGCGCGGCGACCCTGCAACTGGGCGGCTTCAACGTCACCGCGATTCAGTTGGAGGGCGACAGCAGTGCGCGCGTAGAGAATGGCGCGGCGGGCAACTCCGTGCTGACGGTGAACACGGCGGGGGCCAACACGTTTGATGGGGTGTTGCAGGACGGAACCGGGGGTGGCACGCTGGGGCTGGCCAAGGGTACGGGCGGCCAGATCCTCACGCTGGGCGGCACCAACACCTACAGCGGCGGCACTACCGTCACCTTGGGAACCCTCAAGCTTGCGGCCTCCAACGTGATCCCGGATGGCGCGGGCAAGGGCGATGTCACTTTCGCGGCGAACGCCATTCTGAATCTGTCCGGCAACAGCGATACCGTCAATGCCCTTGCCGGGGCTGCGGGCTTTATCACCAACTCGGTGGGCACGGCGACGTTGACGGTGGGCGCGGGGGATGCCACGGGGACCAGCACGGCGCTGATCCGGGATGGCGGTGCGGGCGGAAGCACGTTGCACCTGGTGAAGACCGGCTCCGGCGACCAGACCCTGAACGGCGTCATCATGACCAGCGGTGGCGTCACGGTGAACGCCGGCATGCTGCAACTCGGCGGCATCAACCTCTACACGGGCGACACGGTGGTGAACGGCGGCATGCTGCGTTACGGCGTCGTGGCCAGCGTACCCAGCGGCGCGGGGCGCGGCAATGTGGCTATCAACGCCGGCACCGTGGACATCAAGGCCCTGAGCCCCGTGATCAACGGACTCAGCGGCAGCGGCGTTTTGGACAACCTCAGTGGCGTGGTATCGTACACCGTGACCGTTGGCGCCAACGATCAGAGCAGCACCTTCGACGGCACCATCCAGAACACCTCGGGCACGATCGTGCTGACGAAGACCGGTACCGGGACCCTGACCCTGACGGGCGCCAACACGTACGGCGGGCTGACGACGGTTAGTGCGAATGGCGCCCTACGGGTGACCCACGGCAGCGCGCTGGGCGGCACGGCGCTGGGGGTGACGGTGGTCGCCGGCGGCGCGCTCGAGATCAGCGGGGGCATCGTCATGGACGCCGAGCCGATGACGATCAACGGCACGGGCCTTGCGGATGGCGGCGCGCTGCGCAGTCTGTCCGGCAACAACACCTGGAGTGCCCTGGTCACGATCGGTTCGGCCTTCCGCATGAACTCTGACGCCGGCACGCTCACGCTGAACGTCGCCAGCGGGAACGCCATCAACGGCACGACCGCGGGCGGCACGTTCGGTGGCGCCGGCGAAATCACCGTGGAAGACCCCTTGAACTGGACGACGGGTGCGTTCGGAAAGGACGGCACCGGAACGTTGCGCCTCAACGCGACCAATACCTTCGGCACCAGCATCGCCACGATCAGTGCCGGCACGCTGCTGGTGAACGGCGGGATGACGGGCTCGGGAACGTTCACCGTCAACGCCGGCGGGCGGATCGGCGGCGTGGGCTCGATCAGCCGCAACGTGGTCAGCCAGGGCGGCAGCGAGATGCGGCCGGGCGACCCGGCGGTCGCCGGCGGTATCGGGGCGTTGACCGTCAATGCCTGGCAACTGAACAGCGGCATGACGAATGTCTTCGAGTTCACGGACACGACGGTGCGCGACCATGTGATCGTGGCGAACAACAATGGCCTGACGATCAATGGCGGGACGCTTTACCTTTACCAGCCCGGCGGCACGAACAGGTTCGATGCCGACGGCATCTACAACCTGATTCAGTTTGTGGGTACGGTGCAGGGCACGGGCGCGACGGCCCTGTCGGTGGCGAACCCGAACCTGGCGAAGACCTATGTGTTCGACGTGTCCGGCGGCTGGGTGCGCGTGACCATCAGCAGCGCCACGGCCTGGACGGGTGGCGACTCCAATGACAACCTCTGGTCGAGCGTGGACAACTGGGATGCCGGCGTTCCGGCGGCGGGCGCGCAGCTTGTGTTCGATACCACGAACCGTGTGAGCAATACGAACGATCTTGGCGCGAACACCCAGTTCGCGGGGATCACCTTCGAAGCCACGGCCGGCGGGTTTGAACTGGCCGGGGACGCCGTGAATCTGACCGCGAACGTGGTCAACAATTCCGCGGCGGCCCAGGCGGTGAATCTTGACTTGGTGCTGGATGGCAATTCGCGCGAACTGAATGCCGCGTCTGGAGCGTTCACGCTGAGTGGTGCCATTGGCGAAACGGCTGGAACGCACGGGTTGACCAAGCTGGGAGTGCATCGCGCGACGCTCGCTGGCAACAACACGTATGGCGGCGGGACGGTGGTCAGCGTGGGGCCGCTGCGTATCCAGCACGCGAACGCGCTGGGCGGTCTCGGTGGCAATACGACCGTGGCCGGCGGCGCCTCGCTGGAGGTGGCGGGCGGAATCAACCCGGTCGCCGAACTCCTGTTCCTCTCGGGCAATGGCATCGCCAGTGACGGCGCGCTGCGCAACATCAGTGGCAACAACACCCTGACGGGGACGAACACCA
>CAZWQJ010000044.1:0-10664 GCA_964635825.1 uncultured Victivallales bacterium
CATCTTCACCAACTGCGTCCTGACCGACGAAGGCGACGTCTGGTGGGAAGACATGGGCATGCCCTGCGCCCACGGCATCGACTGGAAGGGCCGCGAATGGACCCCGGCCAGCGGCGAAAAGGGTGCCCACCCCAACGCCCGCTTCACCGCGCCGGCCAAACAGTGCCCAGTCATCTGCCCCGATTGGGAAGACCCGAACGGCGTACCCATCGACATCTTCATCTTCGGCGGCCGCCGCACTCAGGTCATGCCGCTCGTTCATGAAGCCTCCAGCTGGGACCACGGCGTCTTCATGGGTGCCACCGCCGCCAGCGAACCCACCGCCGCCGCCCTCGACGTCAAGGCCGCCCTGCGCCGCGACCCCATGGCCATGCTCCCCTTCTGCGGCTACAACGTCGCCGACTACTGGGCCCACTGGTTCTCCATGGGCGACAAACTCGGCGCCAAAGCCCCCCACATCTTCTACGTCAACTGGTTCCGCAAGAGCAGCCAGGGCAAGTGGCTCTGGCCCGGCTTCGGCGACAACAGCCGCGTCCTCAAGTGGATGTGCGACCGCGTCGATGGTCGCGTCCCGGGCGTCGAAACCGCCATCGGCCGCGTCCCCGCCCCCAGCGAGCTCGACCTCACCGGCCTCGACCTCGCACCCGAGGATGTCACCGAAGTCCTGCGCGTCGACAAGGACGCCTTCCGCGCCGAACTCGAAGACCTCGATAGCTATATGGCCAAATTCGGCAGCCGCCTGCCCGCCCGCATGAAGGCCCAGGTCGCCGCCTACAAGCAGCGCCTCGGCGCTTGACCCCCGGATCGCCATCATTTATCATTCCCGATCGCTTGTTGAAAAAATAGGGCAGATAGCGGTAGCGGCATTCCGAATTCCGCGTTCCGCGTTAGCAACGCCCCCATCGTCTATCGGCTAGGACACCAGGTTCTCATCCTGGTAAGCGGGGTTCGACTCCCCGTGGGGGTGCCAGTCACCAGAGCGGCTCGCGTCGCTCGCCGCACGGTGACTGGCGCGGCCACGTTCGACCCAAAGTCCCCTCGCCCACCAAAACCCCCAGCCGCTCTGGTGCTGGCAACCGGTATGGCGGTTACGGAAATGGCGAAGCAGTCTCACGTCACGCCGGCCCGGATCGTACGACTTCGCCACGGTACGGGTGACCGGACTATTGATGCGTGGGGCGACACCGGTCTCGATGACCGGACGCCGGCGTGGAAACAGATGGGGCGATGAAAACGATTTACCACCTGGTTACGTCGCGCTGATTGATCGGCTGAAGCAGCGCAGGTTGAAACTGGGCATGACGCAGGCTGGCGTTGCACATGCAATGGGTTGCAACCGCACGCTTGTCGCGAAATGGGATGGGCGTGAACTGCGGCTAGACATCCTGCACTTTGCCAGGCTTTGCGGAGTTCACCAGATAGACGGCCGCACGCTGCTTCGGCTACTGAAGGACCCGCCCTAAAGGGTGGGTTCTCTTTAACCATCACACGGACATCGCCACGCTACTGGCGAACGTCGATTCGATAAAAACCCGAGCCAGCGCCCGAGACTGAATCGGTGTAGGAATTCTCGAAAGGCGTGGCGGGCAAGTTACTGGCTCCTGGCAGAATCACAAAGGAACTGGTTCCTGCCGACAGGTTTGAGGACCGACTAAGATCGTAAAAGCGATTTGAAGTGCTCGGCCAGCGGACCACGAACACCCCCTGTGTTGACATTGTGTTGGCGCCCGTGAATCGGAGAACCGATAAACGATTGGTAGGGTCAGTGCCGGCAATCCACTCTTCCCAGTTAAAAGCCCCATCAATATCGTCATCATTAGTGGCGGCAATTTCAAAATCGTTTGTCCAGCCGTATTGCGCTAGCCAAGCTTCAGGTGTTCCGTTGGACGTCTGGTTTTCTGCATAGCTCGCTATCAGGGAATTCGGCTGATCCATTACAAACGAGTAGGGGTTCTGGGTCGCCGATAGCGAGCCCGTCCAATTGCTGAAATGATAATAGGGATTGGCGGTTGCCATAACCGTCGCGGTCGAACCGGCGGTTAGCCAAGCGCTCGCCGGCAAGACCGTTCCGTAGCCAGCGGAGGATGTGTCCAACCAGTAGTTTGTCTGCCATTGCCAGTACAGGGTGGCGTCGTTCGTTAGCGTCAAGGTAACGTTGGTCGGTGTCACTTGCGTCCAGTTGTTCCCGACCACGACCGCACCCACGCAAACCGCCTGCGTGTGGCCGTTCAGCAGCGGAGAGTTGGTGACGGCGACCGACACGGTGGTCCCCGAGGCGACTGTCACCACTCCGGGACCTGTGCCGCCGTTCGGAGAGACGACAGTCAGCACGACCTGTGTTGGCAATTGCCAGATGCCGGCTATCGCGGGGGTGTTCGTGGTGTTACCCGTGTGCGGCAATCCGAACATGTCTTCCAACGTGCTCAAGAGGCTATAGCTGTTGAACACGCCCGCATAGGTTCCGGGCTTGACGAGAGCCCCGGCGAGAATCGTAGGAATGTGGTTGGTCGAGCGCCCGTCATCCTGATCCCAGGTTACGATCAGCAGGCTGTTGTGCGTCTTGGCCCATGCGGCGTAGGCACCGAAACGCTGCTGGAGCCAGGCATCCCCCTGCTGAGTCGTGCCGTCGTTCATATCGTTGAGCAGGTTGGGAATAACCAGGGAGACATGGGGCAACAGGTTGAAATCATTGGTGGGGAAATAGGTGAGGGGTTGGCTGACGCCATTAGGGACATTGGTGAAGAAGAGCCACGGGATGTGATGAATCGCATAGTTATTCAGCGTACAGCCCCGGTAACCCACGGAGGGCATGCCTTCGGCGAATCCAACGAAAGTCAGGTTGGATGCGATCAGCTTGCTGGCGAGATTGGGGCCTGGAAGAGATATGGGACACGTATGCTTTACGGTTACTCCGTGTGTCGAGCCAGAGAACAGCGCCAGGTAGTTCGCCTCACTCGGTGTATACGTGGCCGTGTGAAACTGCGTCAGCAGGGCTCCCTGCTGGGCCAGACTATTAATGAACGGCGCGGTTGGCTCGTTGATGATCTGATTGTAGGAGCGCTCGCTCTCGATCACGATGACCACATGGTCAGGGCGGGGAATCGGCGCGATGTCGCTGGACGTTTCAAAGTGGGCCACCAGCACACGGGGACGATCCATGGTGCCCGAGATGATGCGGCCCGCAGCCAGGCACCCATTCGTTTCTCCCGTCCATGACGAAAGACGCCAGCCCGTGCCGGCGGTCGCAATTGCCGAAAACGACGCGCCATGATCGTGCCATGCAGGCAGGCCAGGTTCGATCGTTCCCGCGAGCACCGGCGTACCGGACACCCGCAAGAGCTGCTGCGTCGGAACGTAGTTCGCGGTCAGAACCAAATCCTGCGTCACGGTCAGTGAATGCATCCGCTGCCCGCCGTCGGTCCAACTGCCAAACCCGTAGCGGGTGCCAGACGCCGATTCGTAGCCAATAAGTGGTGCGCTCACCACATGCTGGGTAGACACAACCAGATATTCATGCGGCGCCGTGTGGCTATTCCCATTGAGACTGAGTTGTACGCCGGAAGGTTCAGACTGCAGCGTGACCGTGCGAAAACCAGATCCGCCGGATTCATAGACGCCAATGTCCACGGCTCCATGAATGATCCTTGGATTTCCATCCAGGTCGTACGCATCCACCATCCAAGGCTGGTTCGTCCCCGCGTCAATAGATGGCGAGCCGTCGAGGATATGGAAGTCACTTGCCGACACAAAGAGTGGAGGATTGGTAACATTCCCCTGGCCTCCAGGAGACGGTGTCGTGCAGCAGTAGTTCAGCGTGCTAGCGGAATAGTTTCCTCCCGCGTTTCCGAAAATGATGCAGTTGTTCAATGTGGAGGCCGTGGCCCCGCCACCAGTAGTGGCCGTGTTGCCGGAAAGAGTGCAGTTGTTCAGCGTGGCTCCAGCCCCCCCGCCGCCACCAATGCCGCGATTGTCGCTCAGTATGCAGTTGTACAATGTGCCCTGGTTGACCCCTCCACCATTTCCAAAGTTTGCGCGGTTATCAGTCAACGTACAATTGTTCAGTGTGCCGCCATATGACCCACCGCCGTGGTGGTCGGCACGGTTGCCAGACAGCGTGCAAATGTTTAGCGCGCCCCCATATGCCCCGCCACCGTCGCCTTGGGAGTAGTTGTTTGTGAGCGTGCAACTGTTCAGCGTGCCGCCATACGACCCGCCACCATTGGTGGCTGTGTTGATGCTGAGTACGCAGTTGTCAAGCGTTCCACCATACGCTCCGCCGCCGGAGTCTCTGCACAAATTGCCAGCGAGAACACAGTTAGACAATACACCAGACGTCTCGCACCAAACTCCGCCTCCGCTCTGTTCCTTATCCAGATTCCCTTGAGCACGGGTGGCCCCGTTGGTCAGCGTAAAGCCCACCAGCACGCAATCTGAACCGACATAAGCGCAACGCACGGCATTATCGCCGATTGGTCCATTCCCTCGGATGATCGTGACTTGAGGACCATTGACGCTGCGCACCATTACCGCGTTCGTCAGCGCCACCCGGTTGGTAAGCTCCCCGTACACGATCACGCCGCCAACTTGATAAACCCCATTCGTGACCAAGATCAGACGTCCGGCTGCGGTTCCCGTGGAAATTGCGTCCTGGATATTAGTCGCCGCGGTTACCCAATTCGCATATGGGTACGCAGGGGTAGAGTTGCCCGCGTCCACATAGTATACGGTTTGCTCAACCACGGAGACGGTCACGGTACAGGCCACTCCAGCGGGATTATCGGCATTCCACGCCCTCAGCACCACGGCGTACGTGCCATTCGTTATCCATGCGTGGCTTGCGTAGGCAAGGTTGGTCGTTTCGCTACCGTCTCCAAAATCCCATGCACTCCCGACCGCAGGGCCATCGATCAGGGCTGTCAGGGGAGTTTGAAACCCGACGACCACTTGCGTATAGGGAGTAGCGATCGCCACCGACAGTGCACCCGTGGTGGTCGCATACGGTTCATCTGCGCCAATCGCTGGCAGATTGCGCCAGGGCTCGCCGTCCACATCAACCCCGGATGCATACGCTGCGATGCCCGCGCCTACACATGGCGAATCGGCAGCAATATGCGATGCCGACACTAGCCGAGGGGCTTTGGTGGTGTTTCCCACGCCGCCGGGATATGGGGTCGTGCAACAGTAGGCCATCGTGCTGCCGACATAGTTCGGGCCATCCAAAGACGAATTATAATAAACGACGCAGTTGGTCAGCGTACCCTGATTTACACCCCCGCCCTGACGGCTTGCGGAGTTTCCAACGAGCGTACAATTGTTCAAGGAACCACCATACACTCCGCCGCCGCGGATGGCGTTGTTGTTGGAAAGCACGCAGTTCTTCAGAGTGGAACCATTGGCTCCCCCGCCGTTGTTAGAGGCAAAATTTCCGGACAACCTGCAGTTGTTTAGCGTGCTATACGTCGCCCCGCCGCCGTTGGCGGCAGTATTGTCTGACAGCGTGCAGTCTTTCAGCGTAGATGCATACGCGCCGCCACCAGGGCCTAGGGTCACATTCCCTGAAAGCGTGCAATTGTCCAGCGTTCCGCCAGCGGTTCCCCCGCCGTCGTAATTGGCGGTGTTGCCTGACAGCGTACAATTGGTGAGCGTGCAGTCAAATGCCCCGCCACCGGAGTGGTAAGCTGTGTTTCCGGACAGGGTACAGTCGTCTAGAATGCAGCCCCGCGCACCGCCGCCTCCAGAGACGCCGCTATAGGCTGCGGTATTGCCTGACAGCGTGCAGGATTTCAATCTAGAGACATACGCCCCGCCGCCGGAGAACAGCCCACTGTTTCCAGACAGGGTGCAATCGGTTAATGTGCAAAGATACGCCCCGCCGCCGTGGGCGCCGGCGGAATTGTTGGATATGAGGCAGTTGTTCAGCCAGGCGCCACGCGCTCCACCGCCTTCTGGGGCATTATTGCCAGACAGCGTGCAGTTGTTCAGCACCCCATTATTCAGATCGCCACCAAACGCTCCGCCTCCGCTGTGGTTGGCCGTGTTCCCGGCCAGCAGGCAGTTGTTCAGCGTCCCGCTAACATCGGCCCCACCACCTAATTTATTTGCCGAATTTCCGAAGATCCAGCAGTTGGAGACCACACCACCGCCCTCGCAAAACACGCCGCCTCCACCTTGTTGTGTATCGACATTTCCTGTTGCAAGCGTGGCTCCGTTGGTCAGCGTAAAGCCCACCAGCACGCAATCTGAACCGACATAAGCGCAACGCACGGCACTGTCGCCGATGGGGCCGCTTCCCTGAATTCTTGTAACTTGTGGCCCGTTGACGCTCCGCACAGTCACCGCGTTCGTGAGCGCCACTCGGTTGGAGAGGGTCCCGGACACGACCACGCCGCCGGTATCGTAGATTCCATCGTTGACCAATACCGTATCGCCATTGGCGGCTGCATTGATGGCTGGCTGAATCGTCCAAGCGGCCGTCGACCAGTCAGTATAGGGTGGAGTAGGACTGGGGCTGTTGGTTGAGACGTACAAAGTGGCGGCAGGCGTGCGGAAGCTGAAAAGGCAGAGAATTGCAGTGATCCCAAGAGACGGTATCCTGAAGTCCTTCATAAAAGATTGTTTCCCGATCCTCGCGTGAGGTTACTACAAAGCCACGCATACGTATACTGCTGTGCTGGGCGAGGTGCTTGGCAACTTCGAGGCGTCAGCCGTGGGGGGTGCGGACAAGCAGGGCTGATTTACAAGCCGCGCTGGCCATGGCACCGCAATGATGATTCACGCTGCGGCAATGTGCTGCTGGAATGCATTTACCATTCGCAGCCAGTCCCGAAGTCGGTTCCACGTAGATCCGCTATTGCGTGCCAGTCACCAGAGCGGCTCGCTGACGCGCGCCGCACGGTGACTGGCGCGGCCACGTTCGACCCAAAGTCCCCTCGCCCACCAAACACCCCCAGCCGCTCTGGTGCTGGCAACCGGGCACCGTGTTGCGCCGCCGCGGTGCAACTCTGGTGCCCGGTGCACGAGCCTGCAAAGATTTCCGCGGATATTTCCGGAAATCGAGGCCCCTCGCTCCTTTATGTCCGTAAAGGAGACCATCCCATGCCCAACACCATGCCGCTCCCATTCTGCGTCTACGTCCTGCTCTCCCTCAAAGACCTCAACTTCTATATCGGCTACACCACCGATCTCCCCCGCCGCCTCGACGAACACTTCCAAGGCCGTAATGCGTCCACCTCCCCCCGCCGCCCCCTTCTCCTCATCTTCTGCGAGTTCTACCTCGCCAAACCGGACGCTGAACGCCGCGAAACCTACTTGAAGACCGCCAAAGGCAGGCGCACGCTCCAGTTAATGTTGAGTGAAAGCCTAGTGTGGTGAGCGATTAGTTCGTTGATTCGTAAACACGGTCGGCGAGCCGCCGACCCTCCAGGGGAACTCCAATGTTTCGAATGCGTCCGATGGAGGGCCGCCGGCTCGGCGGCCTCTGTATTGATGTGAACGAATCGCTCACCACACTAGCCGGTCACCGGGCACCTGTGCGCAGCACGGTGCCCGGCGAAGCCGTGATCCGAGCGTAGCGAGGATCTCTGGTGACCCGGCAGACGGACGTTGAGACTGATGCTCGCCGATAGTCTGGCACAATTGAAGGCGCCAACCCTTTCACGAATCGATAATTGTTAACGATTTCTCTTGCCTCCCCCTCTTTCGATTACGCATCCTGACTATCTGTATCTGGCGCATATGGTTTCGTTAAGCCCTTGACGATTTTCACACAGGCTAACGTCGTCCACGCGTTGGCGACCGCAGGGCGGCGCCTACGACCTGAAGGAAATATGAAAAGAACATACCGATCGATTCTGCTGCTGGCCTTGTCCGGAGTCCTGCCGGTTCACGCCGCCACGCTGACGGTGACCAACGCGACCGACGGCGGGATCGGCTCGCTGCGCCAGCGCATCGAGTCCGCGGCGAGCGGGGATCTCATCCAGTTCGCGTCGAGCCTGGCCGGTGCCACCCTCACCCTGACGAACCAGATCGTCGTCACCAACAACCTGACGATCAACGGCGCCGCCCTCCACCCGGGCATCGTGATCGATGGGGGCCCCGGGTCGCATCGCCTCTTCCTCTTCAATGCGGGCACCACGAACACCCTGATCGGCCTGAACCTGACCGGCGGCAACGGCTCGGGCGGCAATGGTGGGGCGATCAACAGCCAGGGCACGCTGTCCCTGCTGGGCTGCAGCCTCTATGCCAATACGAATACGGTCGGTAACGGCGGCGCGATCTACAACAGCGGATTCCTGGCGTCGAGCAACTGCACGTTCAGCGGCAATTCCGCCGCGTTCGGAGGGGCGCTCTGGTGCGACCAGTCGGCGACCCTGACGCACTGCACGATTGCGAACAATACGGCCGGCGCACAAGGCGGCGGCATCTATGTGAACACGACGCTCACGGTCGAAAACAGCATCGTCGCCGCCAATGGCGGCACGACCGACGGCGCCGATGTCTTCGTCATCCTCTCGAAGTCCCTGACGCGCGTCGGCAAGAATATCATCCAGGACGTAGACGGTGGCGGCACCTCCAGCGGCCCCGCTGCGATCAACGCGAATCCCCTGCTAAACGCGCTTGCCGACAACGGCGGGCCGACGCGCACCCGCTCGCTCCAGGCGGGCAGCCCCGCGCTGGACGGCGCGGACGGTTCGGCCATCGGCACGGACCAGCGCGGCCTTCCCCGCAACCGGGAAGGCGCGGGAGCGGTCGACAACCGGTCCGACATCGGCGCCTTCGAGGCGCAAACGACGCCGGGTGGTCCCGAGCCGGTCGTCGTGACCACCAAGGCCGACGAGCTGGACACCATCGGGACCATCGGCAGCGGCCTGTCCCTGCGCGAGGCGGTCCGCGGCGCGGTCGCGGGCGGCGTCATCTCCTTCGATCCGGCGGTGTTTGCCGGTGGCTCGTCCAACCGCATCGCCTACGCGGCGGGTCGTGGCCAGCTCGTCCTTCCGCGTAACGTCACCATCACAGCCGCGACCATCATGGACGGCATCACCCTGGACGCCGATCTCGCCAACGAGCGCGTGCTGCGCGTGGCCACGGGGGCCACGGTCGCAGTGACGCGGGTGACGATGACCGGCGGCAACGGCTATCCCGATTTCAACGTGCGGGGCGGCGCCATCTACAACGCCGGCGCCCTCACGCTCACCGACTGTACCATCACCAACAACGTCTCGGGGGAGGGTTTCGGCGGGGGCATCCTCAACGGCGGGCGGCTGGTGCTGGATCGCTGCACCGTGGCCCACAACGCCGCGGCCCTAAGCGGCGGCGGCGTGAACAATTTCTCTGTCGGCGCGCTCCTCTTCGCGACCAACAGCACGATCGCAAACAACGCCTCGCGCACGTCCGACGGCGGTGGCGTGGCCAATCTCAGCGGCGCGACGGGCACGCTGGTGCATTGCACGATCGTCGGGAATCTGGCCACGAACACCGGCAAGAGAGGCGGCGGCATCCATGTCGTGGCCGGCACACTCACGCTGGCCAACAGCATCGTCGCCGGCAACCTCGCCACGGCGAACGCAAACATTGACGGCACGGTCACATCCGCTGATAACAACCTGACATCCGGCGACCCGATGCTGGAGCCGCTGGCCGACAACGGCGGCCCGACGCAGACCCTGCTCCCGCTTCCGGGCTCGCCCGTGCTCGACGCGGCCACGGTCACGTCGCTGGCTTGGGATCAGCGCGGCGAGGCGCGCCCGGTCGGCGCCGCGCCGGATCTCGGCGCCGTAGAAGCCTGCCTCACCCACCGGGTCGTCACGACTACCGTGGACAGCGGCGGCGGTTCCCTCCGTGCCGCTGTCATGGACCTCTGCGGGCCCACTATCGTCACGTTTGCGACCAACCTCTACGGGCAGACCATCTCGCTGACCAACGAAATCGTGCTGACGGGCACGGTGAGTATCTTGGCCACCAACCTGCCCGGGGGCGTCACCATCACCGGCAGCGCGAATTTGAACCGCCTCTTTACCCTGGCCGCCGGCGCCACGAACACCCTGTCCGGCCTCACGCTGACCGGTGGCGGCGGCATTGGAGCCGCGAGCAGCGGAAATGGCGGGGCGCTCTTGAACATCGGCGGCTCCTGGCTCGTGACGAACTGCGTACTTGCCGGCAACTTGGCGCTTAGCGCCAACGGCGGCGGCGGCGTCTACACCCTCGCCGGAGCGACGATACTGAACAACTGCACGCTGATCAGCAACCGGGCGACGGCTCCCCTAAGCTCCGGCGGCGGCGCGTGGGGCGGCACACTGAACAACTGCACGCTGATCAGCAACCAGGCGGGCTTCTATGGCGGCGGCGCGTATCAGGCCACGCTGAACAATTGCACACTGACGAGCAACTCGGTGCTCGCAGTCGGCAGCCTCGGCGGCGGCGCTTATCAGAGCACGCTGAACAACTGCACGCTGACCGGTAACTCGGCGCTCCAGGTGGGCGGCGGCGCGTATGAGAGCACGCTGAACCACTGCACGGTGACCGGCAACTCGGCGGTCGTCGGCGGCGGCGTGTGGAACAGCACGCTGAACACGAGCACCCTCTCTGGCAACACGGCGGTCCTATGGGGCGGCGGCGCGTCTGCGAGCACGCTGAACAACTGCACGCTGTCCGGCAACTCGGCACAA
>CAZWQJ010000044.1:10764-27300 GCA_964635825.1 uncultured Victivallales bacterium
CGGCGCGTCTGCGAGCACGCTGAACAACTGCACGCTGTCCGGCAACTCGGCACAATACGGCGGCGGCGCGTGGCAGGGCACGCTGAACAACTGCGCGCTGACCGGCAACTCGGCACAAGAAGGCGGCGGCGCGTCTGCGAGCACGCTGAACAACTGCACGCTGTCCGGCAACTCGGCACAAGACGGCGGCGGCGCGTGGCAGGGCACGCTGAACAATTGCACGCTGACCGGCAACTCGGCGTCCAGAGGCGGCGGCGGGGCGTATTTCTGCACGCTGAACAATTGCATTGTGTATTTCAACAGCGCGATTGGATCTGAACCAAACTATCGATCCGGCACCATCACCTACACCTGCACCACGCCGCTCCCCCCCGGCACCGGCAACATCACCAACGATCCGATGTTTGTGAGTCTGGCGACGACCAACCTGCAGCTCGCCGCCGGTTCGCCGTGCATCAATCGCGGAAACAATCCGGACGCGCCCGGCACGACCGACGCCGTCGGTAACCCCCGCATCGCCTTGGGCACCGTGGACATGGGCGCCTACGAGTATGACGGCAGCGTGGATCAGGACACCGACGGGTTCACCGACGCGGAGGAATACATCGCCGACACCCAGCCGACCAACGCCGCCTCCTTCTTCCCGCCGATCCGGCTCACCAACGCCCCGGCCGGGCAGATGGCGCTGGTCATCGAACCGACCTCCACCGGCCGCGTCTACGGCGTCTACGCAAACACGAATTTGCTGCAAGTGCCGCAGCTGTGGACCCTGGTCCCTCCCGAACAGACCGGCAACGCCGCCGCGCTTACCCTGACCGTCACGAACACCCTGCCCAGGGCGTATTACCGGACGGGCGTGCGGCGGCCATAAGAAAACGCATGATGATCGGTCTTCTCGCGGCACGAACCCAGTTGTTCTCTCCTCACGAATCTGCTTGCCTTCTTGCATTCAAGAGCTTCATCTGGTACCCGTACGAATCTGGCGGTGTGGGGGGTGGGTTGAGATGGCCTCCTCGTGGCTGCAGGCGAAGCGCGGTCGGCGGATCTCGCGCGGTGCAGTCCAGCGGGGCAACAGCAGAAAGGGAGTCTCTATGATGCGGCATCACGGGTTCCTTGGGGTCGCAGCGATTGTCGTCACCGTATGTTTGGCACCGCGAGCACGCGCGGTCGACGAGGCGGTTACCCCGCCGGATCCGAACGCCGAATTGCACCAGCGGATCGATGCGCTCAGCAGCGAAGTCGACCAGCTCAAGCGCCAGCAAGCCGCGCAGAGCCCGGCACCGCTGGAGAAGGCGCCTGCGGCCAAGGCCGTCGACATGCAATTCTATGGGATCATCAAGCTGGATGCCGCCTATGACGATTCCCGCTCCTCGGCCGGCAATTTTGCGCGCTGGGTGGAATCGGAGGGCCAGAACAACGATGACGATCAGTTCAACATGACGGCGAACCAGACCCGTTTGGGCGTGCTGTTGAGCACGCCGAGCCAGAACGGCATCAAGACCACGGGCCAGGTTGAGATCGATTTTTACGGGTCGGGGGCGGCCGAGAACAAGCCGGACGCCATGTTGCGGCACGCGTTCGTGAAGGCGGATTGGACGAACTGGAACGCGAGCCTGCTGGCCGGCCAGACGGCGGACATCCTCTCGCCGCTGAACGCGCCGACCGTGAACTACTCCGTCAATTGGTGGCAGGGCAATATCGGCTACCGGCGGCCGCAAATCCGCCTGACGAAAGGGACGAAACTCGCGGATGGTGTTGAACTGAAGCTGGAAGCCGGGGCCACCCGCAGCATCACCGACCGCCGGTTTGTATACACGGGTTCGACCGATCCGGATAGCGGCAGCGACTCCGGCGTGCCGACGGCGCAGGGCCGGGCGAGCGTGAGTTTTCCTTCGTTCAACGGCAAGCCGGGCACCATCGGCGTGTCGGGGCACTGGGGGCAGGAGGATCAGCACGTGACCAATGCGCTTGGCGCGATCGCCGGCCATGTGGATTTGGACACCTGGTCGGGCAACGTGGATGTGAAGCTGCCGGTGACGGACTGGCTCCTGCTGCAGGCGGAAGGGTTTGTCGGCGAAAACCTGAGCGCCTATCTGGGCGGTATCGGCCAGGGGGTTGACGCGGCCCAACAGGAGACGATTGCCGCCCAGGGTGGTTGGGCGGCGGTCTCGCTGGGGCCGTGGGCCCAGTGGCAGTTCAATCTCGGTGCCGGCATCGACAAGGTGGACGAGGACGATGTCACTGCCAGCGCCAAGACGCCACCGCGTCTCTCCAACGTTGCCTACTTCGGCAACGCCAACCACGCCCTGACGAGCAACCTGCAGCTTGCGTTGGAGATCGCGCACATGCGCACGACCTACAAGGAGGCCCCGGAGGGGGATAACTTGCGCGAACAAGTTGCCGTCATCTACAAGTTCTGATCGAACACTCGGAGGGCACTATGGGATCGCTGGACTTTAAGGCCCCGGTTACCCGGGAGAAGGAAGACGCGTCGGTCGTCGCGCATAACACCCGCATGGGCGTTCGGTTCTTCATCGTCTACGTCGTCTTCTATGCCGGGTTCATGGCCTTGAGCGCGTTCTCGCCCAGCACCATGAGCAAGCCCGTTCTCGGAGGAGTCAACCTGGCCATCGTGTATGGGTTCACCCTGATCGTCCTGGCGCTCGTGCTGGCCATGGTTTACATGAACGTCTGTCGCCGAGCCGACAAGTAGGAGGCAATCCCCGTGATTCATGACACGTCCCTGATGGCGGTCCTCATTTTCCTGCTCTTCGCCGGAACCGTTATCGGCATCAGCTTCTACCTTGGGCGCCGGGCGAAGTCGGCCTCCGGCTATTTTGCGGCCGGCGGCGGGATCCACTGGGCCGTCAACGGGATTGCGTTTGCCGGCGACTATCTCTCGGCGGCCTCGTTCCTGGGCATCTGCGGCATGATTGCGTTCTACGGTTATGACGGGTTCCTCTACTCCATCGGGTACCTGGCGGGCTGGATCGTGGCGCTCTTCGTGATTGCCGAGCCAATGAAACGGTTGGGCCGGTACACCTTTGCGGACGCCCTCGACAACAAGTTCAACTCGCGCGGCATCAAACTCGCCGCCGCGATCAGCACGCTGGTCGTCAGTTGCTTCTACCTGATCCCGCAGATGGTCGGGGCCGGCGCGCTGGTCCAGCCGTTGCTCGGGTTCCCCCATTACGTCGGTGTGATTGTCGTCGGCTGCATCGTGACGACGATCGTGACCACGGCCGGCATGGTCTCGACCACCTGGGTTCAGTTCATCAAGGGCAGCCTGCTCGTGGTGCTCTGCACGATCATGACGATCATGCTGCTCATGCGCGGGGTGACCACCCAACCCACCGATTCGGCCGGCAAGCCGCGGCACGTTGCGGCCCGCAACGTCGCCGAACTCGCCGGCACCGTCGTGCCCGAAGCCGGCGCCTGGACCGGCAAGCCCTACGTCCGCGTCGCGGACGCCGACGGGGTTGTCACCGTTTGGCGCAAGGACGCCAACGGCACCTACTCCGAGACCCAGACCCTCGCCGTGCAGAAAGACGGGCGGAAGTTCGTCAACGGCAAGCCGCGCGGCAAGCAAGCCGGCGAGGCGGATCTGGATCCAGTCGGCTACGCCTCCAAGCTTCCCGGCGATGTCGTGAAGACCGGCCCCCTTGGTCCGCTCGGGTTCATTCAGACCATGCAGGACAGCGAAGTGATTCTCTGGAGCAACGAGAAGATCGTGGACGCCGCCGGCACCACCACGACCGTGTACTACCAGAAGCCGACGGCCGGAAGTGACTTCATGGCGCCCGGTTCCAGCCCGACCTTCAAGAAGGTGCGCAGCGAGAAGTTCATCGACAAACTCGACTTCCTGTCGCTGATGCTGGCGTTGTTCTGTGGAACGGCCTCGCTGCCCCACATTCTGATCCGCTACTACACCGTCAAGGATCAAGTCAGCGCCCGCAAGAGCACCGTGGTGGGCATTGCCGCGATCGGGTTCTTTTACGTGCTGACGTTGTTCCTCGGGCTCGGGGCGATGACCAGCGGCGCGTTGGATGTGACCGATTCGAACATGAGCGCCCCGTTGCTCGCACGCAGCATCAGCGAGTTCCTGTTCGCCATCATCAGCGCCGTGGCCTTCACCACCGTCCTCGGTACCGTCAGCGGGCTGATCATGGCCGCCAGCGGCGCTGTGGCGCACGACTTGATGACGAACTTCCTCAAGATCCCGATGGACGATTTCCAGAAAGTCCGCGCCGCCAAGATCGCGGCCGTCTGCGTGGGTGGCATCGCGATCGCGCTCGGAATCCTGTTTTCCAAGATGAACGTGAACTTTCTCGTGGGGTGGGCGTTCAACATCGCCGCATCGGCGAACTTGCCGGCGCTGATGATGCTGCTCTTCTGGAAACGCACGACCAAGCAGGGCATCACGGCCGCCATCGTGGTCGGTATGATCGCCTCGCTGGGCTGGATTCTGCTGAGCGCCCAGGCCTACAAGGACGTGTACGGACTCGACCCTGCGCGGGCCATCGTGCCCTTCAGCCAGCCGGCCATTGTCACGATCCCGCTGGGGTTCCTGGTCTTGATCGTGGTCTCCCTGCTGACGCCACGGCCCACGGACAAACCCGCCACGGCCGACTGAGACGCTGCTGAACATGGACACAAAATTGTATTCCTAAGCTGGAACGGTTCGGATCGGCCGTATGGTCCAATGGCCGCGGGTGTCGTTCGGATGTCCAGTTCGCGCCGGTTCCGTTACCACTGGTCTGGTCCGATTCTGATGGCCAACGCAATCAGAGGCCGTGGCGGGTCACCGTCCGGCCCCTCCAGGTCAGGACCTTGCGGCGGGTTAGCTTGAGAATCACCCGCGAGAGTGTTTCCGGCGTCGTGCCGATGGCGGCGGCCACGTCTTTCTTGGAGACGGCCAGGGCGACGGTCTTCGCGTTGCCGAACTGCTCGCTCAGGAACGCGAGGAGCCGGTCCTCGGTGTCGTGGGCCGAGAGCTGCACGATGCGTTCGGCCAGAAACCGTTGCTTGCGCATCAGCATGCGGATGAAATCGTTCCGGAATGCGACATGGTCCAGCAGGCGGAGCATGTCGGCGCGCGGGAAGACGAGCAGGTCGACGGGCGTGAGGGCCGTCGCCGTGACGGGGTACTGCTCCTGCTCGAAGAGCACGACTTCGGCGAAGGTCTCACCCTGGCTCACGAGTTTGATGACAACGTCGCGGCCATCCGGCGCCGACTTGTGCAGTTGAACGACACCATGACGCAGCAGGTAGACGGCCGTACCTGGCTGTCCTTCACGGAACAGGATCTCGCGTTTGCGCAGCTCCCGGCGGGTGCAGATGGCCGCCAGCGCCTTGAGGCTCTCGGCGGTCAGACCCTTGAAGAATGTGCTTTCCGCGGGGATGTGGAATCCAGCCATGGGGCTCCCGAGTGGTGGCCGACAAACTGGCAGAACCTTGATGCAAGTCAAGGACGGTCCCGCGCGCCCGTGCATAATGTCAGGCTTTCACAAGCAGCACCGCAACGTCAGACAACAGGGGTCCACCGATGAGCGACATGTTTTGTTACCAGTGCGAGCAGACGGCGAAGGGCGTGGGGTGCACGACGGTCGGCGTATGCGGGAAGGATCCGGAGGTCGCGGCGCTCCAAGATCTCCTGGTTTACGCGGCCAAGGGGGTGGCGATGTACGCGCACCGGGCACGCCTGCTGGGCCAGCGGGACCGCGCGGTCGATGTGTTTGTGGTGGAGGCGTTGTTCACCACCGTCACCAACGTCAACTTCGACGCGGAGCGGATGGAGGCGATGGTGCGCAAGGCGCAGCAGGTCAAGAGCTCCGCGCACGGGCTCTATGGCAAAGCCGTGCGCCACGCCGGTAACATCGAGGAGCGCCTGTCCGGGCCGGCGGTCTGGGAAGCCGCGGCGGATCGCAGGGGACTGGTGAAGGAGGGGCGCAAGATCGGCATCGAAGCCCGCCGGTCTGAACTGGGCGCGGACGTGGTGGGCCTGCAGGAGTTGCTCACCTATGGGATCAAGGGGCTGGCGGCCTACGCGGATCATGCCCTGGTCCTGGGGAAAGAGGACGACGACGTCTACGCCTTCATTCATGAGGCGCTTGACTTCCTGACCCGGGAGACCGTGACCGCGGACGAACTCGTCGCGATGAACCTTCGCTGCGGGGCCGTAAACCTCAACGTGATGGAAATGCTCGATGCCGCGCACACCGGCGCCTATGGCACGCCCGTACCCACGCCGGTACGCGTGACGCCGGTCAAGGGCAAGGCCATCCTGGTGTCGGGACATGACCTGAAGGATCTGGAAGGGCTGCTCAAGCAGACCGAGGGCAAGGGCATCCATGTCTACACCCATGGCGAAATGTTACCGGCGCACGGCTATCCCGAACTCAAGAAATACACGCATCTTGTCGGAAACTATGGCGGCGCCTGGCAGGACCAGCGCGAGGAGTTTGCCGCGTTCCCGGGTGCGATCCTGATGACCACGAACTGCATCCAGCGGCCGGATGACACGTATACCCGGCGTCTCTTCACCAGCGGGTTGGTGGCGTGGCCGGGCGTCGCGCACCTGGCGGACGGCAACTTCACGCCGGTGATCGACGCCGCACTGGCGGCTCCTGGGTTTGCCGAAACCGCGCCTGAGAAGACGGTCCTGGTCGGCTTCGGGCATGGCGCGGTGCTGGGCGTGGCCGACAAGGTCATTGCGGCGGTCAAGGCGGGCGCCGTCAAGCGGTTCTTCCTGATCGGCGGCTGTGATGGCGCGAAGAGCGGGCGGAACTACTATACGGAGTTCGCGCAGGCCGTTCCGAAGGACTGCATGCTCCTGACGCTGGCCTGCGGCAAATACCGCTTCAACAAGCTCGAGTTCGGCACGATCGGAGGCCTGCCGCGGCTGCTGGACATGGGGCAATGCAACGACGCCTACTCCGCCATCAAGGTGGCCGGGGCCCTCGCCGAGGCCTTCGGGACGGACGTCAACGGCCTGCCGCTCTCGTTCGTGTTGTCCTGGTACGAGCAGAAGGCCGTGTGCATCCTGCTCACGTTGCTCCACCTCGGTATCCGCAACATCAGACTGGGTCCGAGCCTGCCGGCGTTCGTGTCCCCTGCCGTGCTCAACGTGCTGGTCGAAAAGTTCGCGATCAAGCCGATCACGACCGTCGAAGCAGACCTGACCGCGGCGTTGGCGGGGAACTGAGCGGGCCCCGGCATTCGGGTCGGCTTGCCGTGGTCCGACCCCGATGGGGCTGGCCTTCGAGATCGAACGGTCCAGCCGATAGGGGCGCGGCGATCTGACCGGGTTGCATCTTGCTGATGCAAGTGGGCGCGTTCATGCAGGTGATGAATGACGATGCGCGCACCCTTTCGGCGATCACGGGACTGAAATTGAAGATGGCGGGCGATTGCGGAGGTGATTTGGGTGGAGGGCGAGGCTGTGGCGAGCCGTTCGAATCTGGAAAACGGCTCCCCACAGGTTCGCCCTCCCAGTGAGAAGCTCGCCGCCCGTTAGCCCCTGGGCGAAGGCTGGTCCCGCGAGCCGCAGTTCCATTTCACTGGCAATCCGGCTGCTGGGACACGCAACTGCGCAGCGCGGAGCATTATCACGAGCGCTGTGACTATGCGCGACTGGGGGGGCAGGACCAGGAGTCTGCCGGTCACGACCGCACGGTGAGGAGCTTCTTCTCTTCCGTGTCCCACAACACCAGGGTGTGCGGGAACACGGGCGGGGCGTCGCTGACGCACAGGAAGCGGGTGCCCTCCACGGTGGCCTCGTGGGCGCAATGGAAATGGCCGAAGACCCATCCGCGGGGCCGGTAACGCAGGTCGCGCCACAGGGTTCCCAGTTCCGCTTCGCCGCAGTCGCCCGGCGGGCCGGGATCGAAGCCAGCGTGGACGACATGCTGGGCGACGTTCAGTGCCATATCTGGAGAGCCGCTCACCCCGATCCCGATGCCGGACGGACAGGAGTGGGTGACAATAAGCTCAGGCTTTTCTCGATTGAACAACGCGACAGCCTGTTGGCGGTGGTGACGCGCGATGTAGTTGGGGAAACGGCTGAACAGGTTGTGAGCCTGGGGCCGATCGACATGCAGGGCGCCCCCCAGAAACCCGACCGTGGACGCGCCCAGGCGGGCCACGGATGCGCGCGGCTGATAGATCAGATTGGCCTCAGCCTGCCAGGCGCGGGTGACGCCGGCCCGCATGGCCTGCCGCAGCCAGCGGTGATCCTCGTGGTTGCCGTCGATCGCGTGCAACGGCACCGGAAACCGAATTCCGTTCCGCCGCAGTTGCGCCATGGGTTCACGGAAAAACCCGAAATCGCCGACCTGCACAGCGGCCGCGACCCCGAAATCGGTCTGGGCCTGTCTGAGGACGTCCGCCAGTTCACGATACTGCCCGTGGACGTCGCCGATGACGATTACACGCATGGGTTTCAGGCCGTCCGGGCGAAATCGGTTTGCAGGCGCGCCTGGAACACCGCGATATCGGCAAAGACTTTCTTCAGCATCGACCGCTCCAGCTGCGTCAGCTCCGACAGGTTGAGGTGGTTGTCGGCCGGTTCACCGCGCCCCACCTGTGCGCCCTGGTGGGCGAAGCGCATCTGCATCAGCGCGGTATAGGCGTGCACCAGCTCGTCGTGGCTCGACGGCAGCAGCACGCCCTGATCGCGGAGGCGGGACAGGCGCTCCAGCGTGTTGGTCTCCGCCAGGCCGTGGCGCAGGGCGTACATGCGGGCGAAGTTGATCAGCGGAATGAGGGCGCTCTTGATGTTGAACAGGGCCGGGTGTTCGGCCCCGGATTCGAGCTGGATATTGCCGAAAAACCCGCGCGGGGCTTTGAACTGCAGCGTGCTTTGGGCCAGGTGGAAGAAGAAGCCGGGCTGCCCGGGGGCCAGCAACTGCTGCAGGTGCTGCCGCAGTTCGGTAATGTGCCCGGCCTCGCCATAAGAGGAGCGGAAATCGAAGAAGATGTTCACGTCGAGCAGATCCTGCGGCTCGGCCGCCGTCACGCAGTCCGAGAAATACTGGCGCCACCGGCTCAGTGGCTGACACCATTTGGGGTTGCTGGCCATGGTCTCGCCTTTGCAGCGGCGGTACCCCACCTGATCCAGCCAACCGCAGACGCGCTCCCCGAGGCGCAGGAAGTACGCCTGTGCGTCGGCATGGTCCGCGTAGATGATGGCGTTGTCCTGGTCGGTGGCGAGGGTTTGCTCGCCGCGCGCCACACTGCCGAAGGCGACGAACGTGTAGGGAACGGGCGGCGGCCCCAGGTCCGCCTCGGCCAGGCCGATCAGGCGGACGGTGATGGCATCGGCCACGCTCGCGATGATGCGGGTGAGGTGTTCCACGCGGGTGCCGGCATCGAGCAGCGACTTGACCAGGTGGGGCAGCTTCACGCCGCAGTCCTTGAGTGCTTCGGGCGACTGAGCCTGTTCGATTTCGCTCAACAGCAACCCGATCGCGTGGCGCTGGGCGTGGAGGATTTCGGTGCCCGCCAGCACGCCGACGGTGGCCCCGCGCTCGTCGCTGACCACCAGGTGCTGAACACCGCGCTCCTGCATGAGGCGGGCGGCCTCGAACAGCAACGTGTGCTCGCCGATGCGGATCAGCGGCGCGCTCATGATCCGCGAGACGGGTTGGGCCGGGTCGCGGCCGACCGCCAGCACGCGGTCGCGCAGGTCGCGGTCCGTGACGATGCCGACCGGCTCGCCCGCGGGAGTCTTCACCAGGATGGCGCTGGCCTTGGCGCGCGCCATGGCGGCCGTGGCCTTCTGGATCGCGAGGTCCAGGTCGCAGGCCAGCGTCGACAACGCCAATCCCTTGATCGGGAGCGTGGTCAGCGGCAGGGACGTTTGCAGTTCCGACAGCAGGCGCTGCAGGGTCTCCTCCGTCTTGCGGTGGGCGGTGACGTCCTTGAGGGACAGCACCTGGCCGGTGCGTTCGCCAAGACGCACCGGGGCGGTGGAGAGAAGCACATCCGCGGTTTGGCCGTCCTTGCCGATGAGCCGGGCGTGGGTATCGGACATGGGCTCGATGATGGCGCGGATGGGCAGATCGGCCAGCTCGGCTTCGGTGTAGCCGAGCCGGTCGAGCAGCGTCTTGTTGGCGTAAACCGGCCGGTCCTCGACGACCATCAGGACCCCCTCGGTGGTGCCTTGCATGAGCAGCCGGTATTTTTCCTCAGACGCGCGCAGGGCCGTCTCGGCCTGCTGGCGCCGGCGTTCGAGGCTGAGCCCCTGCCGGGCGATGTAGCCGAGCAACAGCGCGATGATCACGGAGATGCCGACGGACACTTGCAGGACGCGGCGGATCACGTAGCGGATTTCGGCCCGGACGTCCTCGATGTAGATGCCCGTTCCGACGATCCAGCCCCAGGGCTCGAAGCCCTTCACGTACGAGAGCTTCGGGACCACCCGCTGCTCGTTGTCCTTCCACTGCCAGAGGTAGTCCACGTAGCCTTGGCCCTGCTCCCGGACCACCCGGGTGAACTCGACGAAGAGCTTCTTTCCCGCCGGATCGGTGTGGTCGAGCAGGCTTTGGCCGTTCAAGTCCGGGCGGTAGGGATGCATCACCATGCGGGTCTGCAAGTCGGAGATCCAGAAGTAGTCCTTCCCGTCGTCGCCGTAGCGCATGTTCTGGATCCGGGCGACGGCCGCCTGCTGGGCCGCCTCGCGTGAGAGGATGCCTTGCCGCTCCTGCTCATGCATGTCCGCCAGTTCACTCCAGGCCGCCTGCGTGAGCTCCCGGATCATCTCCTTCTTTCGCTCGATGATGGTCCGCTTCATGGTCGGGATGATGAACGCGAAGATGAGGCCGGAGAACAGCGCGAGGGTCAGGATGACCGGCGAGATGATGCTGCGGATGGGGAACCGCTTGACCGAGCCGGCGTGCAGGCCCGTGGACGGCTGTTGGCACGAGTCCATGGCCATCATCTTCGGCATGTCCCACGCGACTGGCAAGTTCCAACTGGTGCCTTGGGGCAAAACCATTCCTCAGCGTGGAGGGTCCATCCCCAATGCGGCCCGGGCCTCGGCCGTGATGGCCACAACGGCGGGGTGCCGGATGCGCCGCTCCGCGCTGATGGCGTAGAACTGTTGGCGGCACTTGGGGACGTGCGCGATGATTCCCAGTCCATAGCGGGCAACCGCCTCGCTCGCGACCAGGGTGGGAAGCGCAAAAAAGCCCAGCCCGTCGGTGGCCGCCACCTTCATCAGGGCGGCATCGTCAAACTCCGCCACCAGGCGGGGCGCGACGCCCTTCTCCTGAAACCACTTCTCCAGCGCCCGCCGCAAGGAGGAGTTCGAACTGGGTAACAGCGCCGGCGCATCGCGCAGGGCGGCCGGGAAACGGCGCTTCAGCCGAGCGGCCAACTTCGGCGCGGCGCACAAGGTCACCCCGCATTCGGCCAGCAGGTGGTTGAAGATCGTCGGATTCCCCGAGGCCGACGCCGGCTCATCCGACAGCACCACGTCGAGTCGGTAACTCGCCAGTTGGGCCAGCAAATCCGGAACCTTGCCTTCGGAACAGGTCGCCTGGACCGCCAGGGACAGATGGAAGATCGGCTTGAGCATTCCAAAGGTCAGCAGCTTGGGGAGGGAATCGGCGATGCCGATGTGCACGCGGAGCGGCCGCATCGTCGGGTGCCGCTTCATCGTGCTCAACAGATCCTCGCCGATGGAGAAGATCTCATCCGCGAAGCTGAACACGCGCTGCCCGGACTCCGTCATCGTCAGGCCGCGCGGCGTGCGGCGAAACAACTTGTCGCCCAAGGCCCGCTCGAGCGTCTGAATCTGCGTGCAGATGCTCGGCTGCGAGACCCGGAGCTTCGCGGCAGCACGAGTCAATCCGCCCTCCCTGGCGACCACCCAGAAATACCGCAAGTGATGGTAGTTCAATGCATCCATGGATCGTGTGTATTAGGTCTAACCTAATTATTCAATCCATAATTAGTAGTAGTCTATATAACGCCGACCACGGAACATACCCCCCCCGGCGATGTAGGCGGGAACACGATCGGACTTTTCGGAACCTGTGGCCGTAGGAAGCAAGGAGCTGCATGAACACCAACACAACCTGGCAGAAGTACCATCCTTCGACCGAAGCGATGGATATCCTCACCCACTGCAAGCGGCTGACGATCGCCAGCACGACCGATGAACTCACCGATCTGGCCTGCGGCGGGCCCAACAGCAACACCTGCACCGTGTCCTATGAGGTGCCCGGAAAGGGTCCCGTCACGGAAGCAACCGTCGCCCGCGTGCGCAATGGCATCGTGGCGAACTATGGCGAGCCCTACATGCGGCGTCGCGATCCGGACTGCATGGTCATCGGCGACGGGTTGCCGACCGACAAGGAATCCTACCGTCAACGCTTCGGGACGGAGTTTTCGGGCTTGCGCCAGGAGACGTTCACCTGGCTCAAGGGGCAGGAATTGGTGATGTTTGCCTTCGTGGCCGGAGGCGCGGGCCTGGGCATGGACGCGATCGTGATTGCGCCGGCCAACGCGGGCTTCTTTGCGCTCGGGCTCGCCATGCTGCAGGGCATCATCCCCTGCGACGCAATCCCGGCGAACTTCGTGCCGCGTGCCATCATCTACGTGGCCCCCGTCTTCCGCCATACCCATTTCAATGGCAAACAGGTGGTCGTGCATAACCGCCGCGATGGGTTGCACGAGCTGTTCTCGTACAACCTGTATCCCGGACCGAGCGCCAAGAAGGGCATCTACGGCGTGCTGCTCGGATTGGGCGAACGCGAGGGCTGGGTCACGAACCATTGCTCGACGGTGCAAGTCATCACCCCCTACGACAACGTGGTGACGATCATGCACGAAGGCGCCAGCGGCGGCGGCAAGAGCGAAATGCTGGAACAGGCCAATCGCGAACCGGATGGACGCCTGCTCCTCGGCGAAAATCTGATCACCGCCGAAAAGCGCTATCTGGAAATCCCGCGCAGTTGCGAGCTCCACGCCGTCACCGACGACATGGCGTTGTGCCACCCCTCCCTGCAGGACGGCAAAGGCAAGCTCACGCTCACGGATGCGGAGAATGCCTGGTTTGTGCGCGTCAACCACATTGAGCATTACGGCACCGATGTGCATCTCGAACGGTTGACGGCTGAGCCACCCATGCCACTGTTGTTTTTGAATATCGACGCCGTGCCCGACAGCCGCGGCCTGATCTGGGAACACATTGAGGATGCGCCGGGTGTGCGCTGCCCCAATCCCCGCGTCATCATCCCGCGCAACGTTTTCCCCGGCGTCGTGGATGGGGCCGTTACGGTAGACATCCGCAGTTTCGGCGTTCGGACGCCCCCATGCTCCAGGGAAAACCCGAGCTACGGCATCCTCGGCCTCTTCCACATCCTTCCGCCGGCGCTGGCATGGCTGTGGCGCCTGGTGTCGCCACGCGGCCACGCCAACCCGAGCATCATCGAGACGGACGGCATGACCAGCGAAGGCGTCGGCTCCTACTGGCCCTTTGCCACCGGGCGCCGTGTGGACCAGGCCAATCTCCTGCTGCGCCAATTCACCGAAAGCACGCGCATGCGTCACATCCTGTGCCCGAACCAGCATATTGGGGCCTGGCGCGTGGGTTTCATGCCCCAGTGGATCGCACGCGAGTATCTGGCCCGCCGCGGCGTGGCGAGATTCCGGCCGGATCAACTTCGACCGGCACGCTGCCCGCTGCTCGGCCACACCCTGCATCAGCTACAGGTGGAAGGCCGTACCGTCGCCCGGTGGTTCCTCCAGGTGGACACGCAACCCGAAGTGGGCGAGGACGCCTACGATCAGGGCGCGAAAATCCTGACCACGTTCTTTCACACGTGCCTGGCGGATTTTCAGGATCCGGATCTCGATCCCCTCGGCAAGCAGATCATCGCCTGCTGCCTGGAGGGTGGAAAGTTGGACGATTACGAGCGCTTCATTCCCGCCAGTTGATCCAAGGCACTACCCCACATGCAGACCCTCCAACGATGCCAGGAGCCCCAGACCAAACGCCTCTCGCTTCATGGCGTGGACTACGTCCGGCTCCAGACCCGCGATGGCGGAGACTTGTACCTGACTCGCTTCGGCCTCCCCTTCCGCGAACATCTCCTCCCGGAAAACTGGCATGCGCCAGACTGGTTCGCGGCCACGCGTAGGCGATTAAATGGAACCAGCACCATCTACAAGGTCCCAACCCGGCCCGTGCGCGGCCGAAGCATCGACTTGGTCGCGCGCTTCAGCCGCGTCGGCGAGGAGGCCTTCGTCGCTTCACCCACGGGCACTCCCATTGACCATGTGGAATTCAACAGCCCCTTCGAGGAGTTTGCCCGGGTCTTGGAGTTGCGGGCGGCCCGCACCCCCCGATGCCCGTTTCACATCCTCACCAAAAGACCGCTGGCCATCTATGTGCCCGCCGAACGGCTCCAGCTCTGGCAACTGGGGCGCCAGGAAAGCAAAATCGCGGCTAAGTCCGCCAGGCACCCCGAGGCCGCACTCGACATCCATCGGCAATACATCCTCCTCTATGGTTGGATCGACGGCCTGAATGCCGTCGAAGCCGCCACAGCCCTGGGCTTGACGGATCAACCCCTTCAGACGTTTCTTTCCGCTGCCACGCACCGCGCCATCCGCGAATTGGAACTGCATGGTTTCTGCGTGTTCGATATCAAGCCCGAGCATGTGCTGCTCCGGGTTCGTCCGGACCATTCGTTACTGCGACGACGCGACGGCGAACCCGCCTACGCGGTCGTGGACTACGAATTGTTGATGCGCCTGGGTGACCGGAACCCACAACCCTGACCGGTGGAACCGCAGAATACCCAACCGCAGCATGTCGAAGGAAAGGGTGCCGTCGCGACAATGGTGCCGTCGGCACTTGCACGGTCGTGCGCCAGCCCGTATGCTTCTGCGTGCTCCCGTCGGTGGCGGCGACCTGTTTGTCGATGGCCACGGGACGATGGAGCCGCGGCACTGGCATGTATCTCGAGTTCTACAACCTCAACGAGTTCCCGTTCAGCATCACGCCCGACCCCCGATTTCTCTATTTTGCGCCGCACCATCAGGAAGCGTACGACCACCTCATGTACGGCATCCAGGGCCGCCGTGGCTTCATCGAACTCACCGGCGAAGTCGGCTCGGGCAAAACCACCCTGTGCCGGGCGGTGCTGGCCAACCTCGGCGAAGGCTGCGAAACCGCGCTCATCCTCAACCCCTCCCTGACGGAAACCCAGCTGCTGCGGGCCATCCTCAATGACTTTGGCCTGAACGTCCGCGGCCGCGACCGCCTCGCCTACATCGAGACCCTCAACGAGTTCCTGCTCGAGAAGAACCGGCAGGGAACCAATGTGGCCGTGCTGATCGACGAAGCCCAGGATCTCTCCCCCGCCGTCATGGAACAGGTACGCCTGCTTTCCAACCTGGAAACGGACCAAAACAAACTCATTCAGATTGTCTTGTGCGGCCAGCCCGAACTCAAGGAGCGCCTGCAGCGCCCCGATTTGCGCCAGTTGCGCCAGCGCATCACCGTGCGCTATCATATCCCGCCTTTGACACTCGAAGAAACGATACTGTATATACGCCACCGGCTCTGGGTGGCCGGATCCAACGGGGAGTTGGTTTTTGACGATGGCGCCGTACGGGAAGTTTACCGCCATTCCAAGGGCGGCCCGCGCCTGATCAATGCGGTCTGTGACCACGCACTGCTGGCCGGGTATGTGACCCGGACGACGACCATTGACGCGCGTTGCGTCAAGAGGGCCATCCGCCAACTGGAGGGCGATACATGAGCTTGATTCAGGAAGCACTGAAGCGTCAGCGCGAGGAAGCCGGGGGTGGCTCCGGCAAACCGACACCCGGGCCGGCGGCGGCGCCGGTGCCCGCCCCGGCGGCGCCCGCACCCGTGGCCATGCCGGCTCCCGTCGTGGCTCCAGGGCCCGCCGGCAGCCATCGTCCGCCACCTCTGCCCCCGCCGCAAGCCACCGCGCCGGCGCCAGCGGCGATGCCAACTGCACAGCCGCCCGAAACGCTCGCCGCGGAAAAGCATAGCCGCCCCTGGAAGTCCCTGGTGGGGATGATCCTCCTGATTCTCCTGCTCGCCGGCGGCGGACTGTGGCTGATCGTCTTCGCCTATCAGCAGTGGAGCCAGTCCAAGAAATCGACCACGCTGGTCACGATGCCGGCAGCGTCCGCCCCCGCCACCACCCCGCCCGCGGCCACGCCGCCCGCCGCCACGCCCGCGACCGCGGCCACAACACCCACCGCCACCGCGGCCACAACCGACGCCGCGCCGACGGCAACGCCCCCGCCAGTCGCGTCCGGGGTGCCGCCCACGGCTTCAACGGTTGCAGCCAGTGCGCCGCCACCTCCGGCGGCGGTGGAGGAGCCCGCACCCGAGCCCGAGGCCATCGCCTGGCCCTATCTCAAGATCACCGGGGTCATCGGCAAGGGGCTGCGTGGAGCCGCCACCATCAACAACCGGATCGTCGCTTGCGGCGAAACCGTGGATGGCGTCGAGGTCGTCTCGGTCGGCGAGTATGGCGTGAAGCT